>DAOPIV010000016.1:0-6972 GCA_035399325.1 Clostridia bacterium
AAAATCCAAGCTTTTCCCCCGCTTCCACCGCAGGCCGAGTAAGAATTATTTTGTCGACTTGCTTTGCTCTCAATGCGTTTACCGCTAACGCTACCGCAAGATAGGTTTTGCCTGTGCCTGCTGGTCCCACGCCTATTGTGATAGTTTTTTTGGCTATGCTGTCAACATATTTTTTCTGCCCTACCGTTTTGCATTTTATCGGTTTGCCACGGTTCGTAAGAATAACGATTCCGTGCAAAAGGTCGTCTATTTCGTCCAGTTTGCCTTCTTTGGCACAGTCGCACATATATTTTACTCTGCCAACGTCTATTGTATCGCCGTTATGAATAAATTTACTAAGTTTCTCAACAACAGTAAGCGCAGCGTTTACGTTTTGCTCTTCGCCCTTAAAATAGTTTTCGCCTTGCTGATTTTGCACTTCAACGTTAAAAGCGTTTTTTATGATAGTTATATTTTCATCCAAAGCCCCGAATATTTTCATCAAGGCATCGACGTCATTAACGTCTATTTTTTTCGTTATTTCTGCCAAATTTCCTCCGCAGTGTTATTTATAATTTTATTCTGAAATCAAAATTTCTCCAATAACCGTCACAGTTATTATGTTTCCCGATTCCGTGGTTATGACATCAATTATCACAAAATCCGCTTCATCTCGGGCTAACTGTTCCGCCCGTTCTGCCAAAAGCGGTAATCTTTCAGCGTATGTATAATAAGTAAGTTTTGGTTGTAATTCGTAAACATATGTGATTTCCGCAACTATGCCTGTCGGGAAAAAAGTGTAAAACTTTGTTTCCGTTTCGTATTTATTAAATTTTATTTTACCTAAACTGTCGGTGTTGTGTCCGTATATGTCAAATGAGGTCAAAATCTGTTTTTCGCCTGTTCTTATGTATTCTACGACATACGGATTGTATTCAAGCGAGTGACTGAGGCTCACAGACGCATAAATTTCACCGACTGCTTTAACGTCTTCGGTTGTGCCGTCACGGAACGTCTTTACGCCCTTAATCAAAATTTGCCCCACGCTCACAGTGTCTCCTACCGAAACCATCGGCGTGCCAGACAAACATATTATTCTTGTTATGACTCCTGCTCTGACTGCCACTATATCTTGAGATTTATTGTAATCGATTACGTCTTTTTTTGGCAAGCTGTCTATGATTTTTACCGATAGTGTCGAACCGTTTATATCTACAATGGCATAACTGACGCCGTCCAAATTATTAACTAAAAAGTTTTCCAGCCCGTCGAAGTCGATTTTTGTAAGATTGCATCCGATTTTTACGCCGTACTCGTCAAGCACTCCAATAACGGTTTCATCGTCTATTGTTGTGTCAAGCTTTATCGTAAAACAAAAATTTCCCGTTACGGCTATCAAAATAACTGTTAAAATAGCGGCTATCGCAAGTACAATATTATTTTTGACACCGCTGGTAAATTTTGCCAAACCCACAGTTTCGCAAGATAATACATTATAGCATTTATTTTGTAAGTAATCAACTATTATGGGGTTGTCACGGCTTTTGACAACAAAACTCAAAACGTCTTTATTTCTTTTGATATTTTTTAAAGAGACGTTTTTACCAGCCATACAGCTTATTAGCTTTGTATGGTTCAATCCTTTAACAACATATTTAATACCACTAGTCATCGCTCACCTCGCAAGAATATATATCTCCCGAAACAACCGCAAAATTTTTTGTCATCTGTTTAATAAATAAACCGTCTCCCAAAATTTTTACAAAACGATTTTTTATTCTAAAAATAATTTCGGTTTTTTCATATTTTCTAATGCCCGTATGTCCTTCCAAAACAACAAATTTTCCGCTAAAAACCGAAAATTTAAAGCCTCCGACAAGGCTTAGCAAATCGTAATCGTCGGCACTAAAAAGCTCTTTTTCAAAGCTTGTCATAAACCATTTCGCTCCCTTTACCCTATTACTATATGTTTTGGATTGTTTGCGAATTCTTTTTGAAACCAAGTATCAAAATCAAAAAAATGTGATAAAGGCAAAAATAAAAAAACGCCCGATAAGGGCGTTTACATAAAAATACAATGTGAGATTTAATAAGTCTTTTTGATTATAAAATTACTCGGATTTAAATTCTTCCAATAGCTTTTTGATTTCTTCCAATAATGCCGCATTTTCGTCGTCAAGCGGAGTCGCTTCTTCTTCCAAATCGGCAACGTCCTCTAAAATTTTGTCATTATCGACAGGCGTATATTTTTCTTCGGTTGGC
Source organism: Clostridia bacterium (assembly GCA_035399325.1). GTDB lineage: Bacteria > Bacillota > Clostridia > Christensenellales > CAG-314 > JAQUSX01. The sequence continues at coordinate 2,242 of DAOPIV010000016.1, forward strand.
ATCGGTTCTAAATCGCTTGGGTCAATAATATCGTCGTCTTCAATATCGAAAGATTTTTGCTGATGTTCTTTTTCGCTTTCTTGTATTTTTTTAAGCATCGAAGCAAACTCGCCTGCCATTTGACGGTCAACAACAGATTGTTTTTGATGTTCTTCAAGTTTTTTTGCATCTGCTGCGGCGGCATGAGAAGGTTCGTCAAAAACTTCATATGACAATTTTTCTTTTTTCTGTTCGCATTGCTGTTTTGTTTCTTTTTCAGTATTTTTTTCAATTTGCTGGGGTTTTTCTTTGAAAGCCGGTTTTTCTTGCTCTGTTTTAACAGGTTTTTTCTTTGGTACGGGCTTTATTGTATCTACCAACCCCACATCCAAAAATTCGTCCACAAGCCGAGACGATTCTTCGTCGTTGTTATCCACCGCATAGACAGCTATATTGTAGCTTTGCAGTCTGCGGTAAAGGTATACCATATCAGCGGGCGGAACAATAACCGCAACAGCTTCGATATTGGTGTTTTGCAACACGTCTTCCATTATGTCGACTATTATTCTGTTGTCAAGAGTTTTTTGTCCGCGTTTTTTTATACGCATAGGCGGTGCGACTTCGTACGCACGTCTTGCTATTTCGTCAAAAATATCTTTATTTTTGCGTTCAGAAACACCGTAGACTTTTGCTAAAATAATTTCGCCTTTTTCCTGCAATGCCATTATCGCATGAATAAAGCCGTCATATGTAATATCGCAGTTGTCTACGTCAATATACAAAGCGATTTGTTTTTTATCGGGCATCGAAAACGTCCTCCAAATCTATACTCATGGTTATTTTAAACCATTTATCAATGTTTTGCAATACTTTCCCGCTCAAAATAAAACAAATATTGTTGAGCGTATCCGCTGTTTTCACCAAACTTTTGAATAAAAAATTCCGAAATTTTTTGCGGGGCGAGTTTATTTCCGTTTGAAAAATGGTTTTCATACACCTTTTCAATCCAAGTATCAACGGGGAAAACATCGGTTCGTCTAAGTCCAAACAGCAAAATACAGTCGGCGACTTTACCGCCTACACCATCCAGACTCATAAGTTTTTTTCTGGCTTCTGCTGTCGACATCGTTTTTAATGCATCCAAATCAAAGCCTTCAGTAAGTTTCTTTGCTGTTTTAAAAATGTAATCCGCTCGGTATCCGCATCCGCTTTCACAATAAAATAGTTTTGATTGAGACGCCAAAGCCTCCACTGTCGGGAAAGCGTAGCCGTATTTTGTTTTTTCGCCTAGAGTGCTGCATAGACACTCGATGATTTTTTGAATACGCTTTATATTGTTGTTTGACGATAAAATAAAACTGAACAAGGTTTCCGTCAGGTCTTGATTTAAAATACGTATTCCCTTTCCGTGTTCAACTGCTTGGCTCATTATTTCATTTACGGTCACTGTTCTGCAGATTTTCTCGTAATCACGGTCAAGGTCAAAATAGTTGCAAAAATACTCGGGAGTATCGGTAAAAATTTCAACACTGTTCCCTTTTTGTGTCACTCGGGCGTATTTATCCAGCGAAAAAACCCCGTAATCGTTTTCGGCATACTTAATATATCGAAAAACTTGTCCGCATTCCAAAATACTTTTTATATCAAAATTTTTTGCTTTTTCAATTCTTATTTTATCTGCGAATGTTTTTATCATACGCATATTATCTACCGCCCGAGCTATTCTTGTCAAGTTGACAATAAAATTTAATAAATCTATAATCTTTTTATGATAAAGAATCACAAATCTTCCGAGAATAACTTAATTGATGGCTTTGAGCCGTTTTATGACAAAAATGCCCAAGTTTTGATTTTGGGCAGTTTCCCAAGTGTGAAAAGCCGAGAGATAAATTTCTATTACGGAAACAAGCAAAACCGTTTTTGGAAAATGTTGTCGGAATTTTTTGATATGCCAGTCGAAACGATTGAACAGAAAAAAGATTTATTGATTAAATTCAAAATCGCTTTATGGGACATTGTCGTAAAATGCGAGATAACGGGATCACAGGACAGCACGATAAAAAACTATGCAGTAGCCGATATACCGCAACTGTTTGTAAACGCAAAAAACATTGAAAAAATACTTGTAAACGGCAAAACGGCATTCAAAATTTTTACTAAAAATTTCCCCGAGTTAAACAGTCTTGCAGTTTGTTTGCCATCGACCAGCCCCGCAAACACAAAGTTTGACAACGATATTTGGTTTAGCGAACTCGATTTGTTAACAAAAATGTAATTTATTTTGCTTGTCGAATATCTGTAAATTTACATAAAAATAAGGCGTACTTAAATAATGTACGCCTTTTTCATTTTTATTTAGTTACGCATTAGGATAAACGCTGACTTGTTTTTTTGCTTTTCCCTTAGGTTCAAACTTTACAACGCCGTCAATAAGAGCGAACAAAGTGTCGTCTTTGCCGATGCCTACGTTGTGACCGGGATGTATATGCGTTCCACGTTGACGAACCAAAATATTGCCCGCAAGAACAAACTGACCGTCGGCACGTTTAGCGCCCAGACGTTTGCTTTCGCTTTCACGTCCGTTACGGGTGCTACCCATACCTTTTTTGTGGGCGAATAATTGAATCTTTATAAACATTATTCATTAACCTCCAATTTCATAAAATCCGAATATTCGGTATATAAGTCGGACAAACCGCACAGCATTGTGCCCAAAATCATATCGGCGTCGCGCCTGCTGGTTTCGTCCAAATTTTCAGGCAGATTAAAGCTTAATACCCCGTCCTTTTCATTTCGCTGGTATTTGACTTTTATATGAGCCACCGAAAGCAGCCCAAGCAAAGCCGTTTGCACCAAAGTGGATATACCCGCGCAGACGATGTCCTCGCCGCATGCCGCATATCCCGAATGACCCCGACAGTCGACAGCGGTAATGCTGCCGTTAGTTTTAATCACCCTGATTTCCGTCATTATTCTTTACCGACGGTGATGTTTTCTATTTTGAGTTTTGTATACGGTTGTCTGTGACCTTGTTTTTTACGAACGTTTTTCTTTGCTTTGTAAGTAAAAATAGTCAATTTAGCTCCTTTGCCGTGTTCCAAAACTTTTGCGGTAACGGTGACTTTTTCAGCTTTTTTGCCTGTCAAAACCGTTTTGTCGTCCGCGTACAAAAGAACGGGCAGTTCGATTGTCGAGCCAACTTCCGCTTTAAGCAATTCGGTGGAAAAAATCAAATCCTTTGTGGCTTTGTATTGTTTTCCTCCTGTTTTTACGATAGCGTACATTTAATTTACCTCCTCTTCCCAGTCTCGCTGAACTTATGTTTTCGGGCGGTTTACCGTGCGGCAAACGCTTAGATAGCCCAGTCCAAGCGGCTCGTCTAATAATTTATCATAAGGCTGTTTTTTTGTCAAACATTTTAGGTATTAAAACAAACCGCCTTCCGCATACTAAAAATAAATAAGACCACTAAAGGAGAAAATGATTAAAATGCCAAAAAGCAAAATAAAAAATTTTGAATATTTTATGAACGCTGAAACGTGCAGAAACCCCGAATTTTATCTCTTTGACGAGTCGGAATATTACGATTTTTACCGTTTGGAGGACGAATCATATGAATGAACAACCACGTGAAAATAACGAGAACAGCACACGGGGAGCGGTGTGGAACGAACCCGCAAAAGACTGCGGAAAAAACGTTAACACGATAAAAATACTCAACGCAGTAAACGATAACGCCCTAATGGCGAGGGAATCGACGGAAACTATATTGAAATATGTTGACAATATGGATTTTGGCGACTTGTTGCGTAACCAAGTTAATAAATACGATGAGTTTTGCAGACGGGCGCAACTAATGGCAAACAATCTCGGCTGCGTACTAGAAACGCAAAACAAAGCGGGACGGAATATGGCAAAAATGTCATTAAAAATGAAAATGATGATGGATAATTCCGTAGGTAAAATCGCTGAGATAATGCTTCTCGGTACGACTAACGGCATCGTCGATATGGGCAAACTCATTCGCCACACACCCGATGTAAAAGACGAAGCGTTGTCGCTTGCAAAAGAGCTGTTGATATATGAAGAAGACAAGGTCGAATTGATGAAGTATCATTTGTAAAATTTTGCCTAGCTCACATATAAAAAATATAGAAAAGAACGGGAGCTCCCGTTCTTTTTAATTGTAAGTTATTAAATAAAATCTATAAATTAGTAAGATTCTCAATATATTCGTCTGTGGGGATGTCGCCACAAAAAACGGCTTTTTTTGTGATTTTGGCGGTATTGTAGTCAAGTCCGTACTCGTTGCACCAGTAGCGGAGCAGTCTGTCGGCTTTCAAATTTTGATTTCCGTAAGCAAGCGTTACAAACACAGTACAGCTGTCTATTGCCTTAACGGAAAAAATTTTGTCCGCTACATCTTTATTTACCGTTTCGCCTTTTTCAATATATTCAATAATGTATGATTTACCCAAAACAAAATTTTTCAAGACTTCGCCTAAGTTGCCGCATTTTATTTCATACTCGGCTTTTGTGATTTTGCCTGCCGTATTCGGATTTTTTGCGGTTATGAATGATTTTACCGCAACGATCCCTTGCGGAGCAAATTTGTTAAATTTTTCAACTATGTTGTTGTCCGTTTCGGAGTCAACCGTCATATATTCGCACTCGCTGCTAAGCCCGAGTGAAAGCGGCGGCGACATATATAAAAGCATATGCGGATTGAACCCTTGCGAAAAATTAACCTTT
>DAOPIV010000016.1:7072-16511 GCA_035399325.1 Clostridia bacterium
AATTTCGTCTTTTGAGGTGTTAGTTTAATCGCAAAAGCCTTCTTTTTTTAGTCCGCAACCATTGCACTGCTTGTTGCAAGGCAAGGTTGTTTTTGCTTGGTACGCAAGACTTTTTTCACGCAGCAAAAACTCTTTATCAACGCCCACACTGATAAAATCCCACGGCAAAAGATCGTCTTCGTCTTTTTTGCCAACGATGGAATTTATATCTACGCTGTAATGCTCGAAGGCTTTTTTATAATAATCGTAATTAAAAAATTCGCTCCAAGCGTCAAACCTTGCGCCAAGTTTATAGGCATACAGCAAACAGTCCGCAAGTTCTCTGCCGCCACGAGCCAAAACCGCCTCAGTCAAAGAATTGTCATAGTCGTGCCACGAAACGGAAATATTTTTTACATTGAGTTTGTCGTAAAGATATTTTTGTTTTTCGTCGATATTTTCACGGCTGTCAAACGTTTCCCACTGAAAAGGCGTAAAAGGTTTTGGAATAAAAGTGCTTACCGATACGCTAATTCGCAGACCTTTTGCCGAGCGTGGTTTTGCGAAATACATTTGCTTGATACGGTAAACCAAATCAACTATGCCTTGAACGTCTTCCATAGTTTCAGTCGGCAGTCCTATCATAAAATAAAATTTTACGGTGGAAAATCCACTGTCAAACGCTTGACTGACTGAGCCAAAAATATCGTTTTCAGTAATATTTTTGTTGATAACATCACGCAGTCTTTGCGTGCCCGCTTCGGGCGCAAAAGTAAGCGAACTGCGTCTGTTTTGGTTGGCGTAAGCTCCCTCAAAACTATCAAGGCGTAAACTCGGCAAACTTATCTGCACTCTGCTTTTTTCGGTATAAGGTTTCAATTTGTCAATAAGCTCGGGCAAAGCTTCGTAATCGCCTGTACTAAGACTATTTAGCGACAATTCGTCAAAACCGCCGTTGTCGCACATTTTTTGGCAAATATCGGCAACAGTGTCGACTTTTCTTTGTCGTACGGGGCGGTAAATAAACCCTGCTTGGCAAAAACGACAACCGTTGTAACAGCCACGAAATAATTCCGCAACCGCTCGGTCGTGCACTATCTCGATATTCGGCACGACTTGATTTATGGGATAGTAGCTTTGGTCAAGGTCTTTTATTTTGTATTTTTTTATAATTTTTTTGTCGCCGAAACCGACAAGTTTTCCGTTTTTTCGTTCGTTTTCATAAAACTTCGGTATATAAATACAGTCGTAAGTTTGATGTAAATACTGCAAAAACTCGTCCTTTTTGCGGTTTTTAAAGCGTTTGTAGTCGCATAAAATTTTCGGCCAAACTTCTTCGCCCTCACCGACAAAAACAATGTCTACGAATTTATAGATAGGCTCGGGGTTGACGCAGCAAGGTCCGCCCGCAACGATAAAAGGAAATTCTTCGCCCCTCTCGCTAGACAAAAACGGAATTTTGCTAAGTTCAAGCATATAAAAAAGATTGGTATAACCTAGTTCAAACTGAAAAGAAAAACCTACAAAATCAAATTCGGCAAGCGGTTTTTGTGTTTCTAAGCTATGCAAAGTTTGATTGTTGGATTTTAAATATTCGGCATAATCAAGCCACGGAGCATAGCATCTTTCGCATACCACACCGTCTATTTCGTTAAACAAGTGATAAAGTATTTTTGTGCCGAGATTGCTCATTCCCACTTCGTAACTATCGGGTACGCAAAGACAAAACCGCACGTCGCAAGGCTTGTCCATATTTGGAGTTCCGTATTCGCCGCCAAAATATCGGGCGGGATTTTTAACGCTGTCAAGCAGATTGTTATCAAATTTTTTCATTACGCCGATTATAACAAAAAATAACTTTTTGCACAACTTTATTATGTCTTGATTTGCAATTTTGCAAAGCTAGACATAACTTTTTTAAATTTAAAAAATAGGTAATTTTATAATCTCATTTATGGGCGTGTCTATGGGGTATTTTGACACATATTCGTAAAACCGCTCCTCGTTGAAAACCGCTATCGCTTTCATGTTTTCATCCACTATTTCAAATTCAAAAACATAGCCGTTTTCGATTTTGCCCAAAATGGTTTTGAGAGGCGTATCGGACATAAAAATCAGCCGTTTTTTTTCTAGTCCGTATTTTAGACGCTTTTTTTTACCGAAAATAGCGTTTAGGCGGGAATAGATTTTTTTGTCGGTTTGTTCCAAAAGAGCGGAGAAAAGCAGTGCGGCAAAAATCCCCAAAGCAAAAAGCGGATAGCGTGTAAAAAGAGAAATGACAAAAATCATAAATAAAGTCAATGAAAAAACAGCGGTCAAAGTTTTTACGATTTTTAAGGAAGCGGAATAGGATTTCTTTTTTGTTAAAATGCCAAGTAATGCCTTACCACCGTCAAGCGGATAGCAAGGCAAAAGGTTTATTAGCCCGATAGACAAATTCGCATACAAAAAATCTCGGGTAAAGACATAAATTTCGGGGTAAATATACCAAGCGGCAAACAAAATAACGGCTATTATAATATTGGCTAACGGTCCTGCCAAAGCGATATTCGTTTGTTCTTTGCTCACCGCTTCTTCAAAATCTCCGTAAAGAGTCAAACCAAATGCCGAAATTTCTATTCTTTCACATTTATAAAAATATTTCAGCGCAACAAAATAGTGTGAAAGCTCGTGAATAAGCACACTCACAAGATAAAAAGCAAAAACGGAAAGCTTGCCCAAAAGCAGCACCGCCGCCGAGGCAAGCCAAAAACTGAGCTTTATTTTAAATTTCAGTTGCTCCATTCAAAGGATTTGTCCGTTCCTACAATATTTGTAATTACAGTATTTTCGATAATCACATTTACTTTAACAGTCCCGTCATATTTTCCCAATACAGTATTTTCGTCTACCGTCTGACCGTCTTGTACCAGTACAGATGTCAGATTTGAATACACCATATTAATGTCTTCGTCAATTTCTACCGTAACGGAGGTTTCTGTAACCGCAATAACCGAACCTTTTGTTAAATTCATACACAGTGTTCCGCCGCCGATTTCAACAGTACCGTCGCTTTCAACCCCTTGCACCACGGCATTGACTGGTAAAGTTACCATTCTTTTTTGGTCAGCTGAATTTGAATTTCCAAAAACTGTGGAGATATAAGCCATTTTTGCGGTTTCAAAAATGTCAGTGCCGCCGTTTATAAAAATCATTCCGCACACAATGCCCACAATAATAACCAAAGCGCCTACTGTGACCAAAAGATTTTTAGGAAGTTTTGCTTTCGGTTTTTTTCTTTGATAATCGCAAATTTCTTGTTCTTCTTCCAAATATTTTCTTTGTGTATAAGTGATATCAAGCCAGTCGGACTCAACTGCACTACTTTGACATTTTGACACATCTTTGTGGTCCATTTTTGTTTCCCCCTTCACTATACAACTAATTTATGACGGGGAATTAAGCAATATTCAAATAGCTTTACCTTGATTTATAAAACCTGTGGATTTTACGCATATCCGCAATTCCATTCCGCTGTCAATTCTTGTTACTTGTATGTCGGCGTCTGTCACACGCATATATTGAGATAAAAACATTTTCAATTCGTTTTCAAAGCCTTCCACATTGGTATTGCATTTGTCTTTGTTGAGCACCCGTGCGGCACGTAAATACTGCTTGTTTTGCAAAAAAAATTCACCTCGCTTTCCGTTTTAACAAAGATTTGTATTTTGATAAGTAATCTATCATATCGGTTGCGCCGTTATGCAAGTTGTTTGCCAAAATATCAAATGTATTGTCGTTTGTTTCGACATACCCAGTGCAGTTTATCGTGTCGTCTTCTTCTATTATTCCGAGCGGTTTTGCGTTTAAGAGTGAAAACACTTCAAAAGCGTCCAACATTTTGCCTTCCGCAACAAGGTCGCCCCGCATACGGTTTATGACAACTTTAACATCATTTAGACAGTACTTTACCAATGCGGCGGACACTTTGTCGGCGTCACGCAAACTCGCCAGATGCGGAGTGCAGACTATTATCGCTTCATCGCAAAACTTTGCCGAGCGGTCGAATCCTTCCTCTATTCCTGCGGGGCAGTCGATAAGAACGTAATCAAACATCTCATCGAGTTTTGTCAATATGTTTTTGACTGCGTTTTCGCTCATAGTGCCTTTGCCTGTTACGGCAGGCAGCAAAAAGAGCGACGGAAGCGTTTTGTTTTGCACCAATGCCTGTTTTATTCGGCACTTGTTTTCAGCAACGTCAAACATATCAAAAACGATATTATTTTCCGCTTCCACCGCTATATCAAGATTGTTTAGGGTAAAATCAAAATCAACGATAACGACTCTTAGAGCCATTTTCGCTAAAGCGATACCTAGATTGGCGGTGACGGTTGTTTTGCCCACGCCGCCTTTTCCGCTTGTCACAACAATTTTTCTCGCCATTACCTTACCTATAAAATTCAGTCGGGAATTCTATTATAAAACGAAAAAAAACTTAATCAATATTAAAACCAAAATAAGACAAAATAAACTAAAAATTTCGCCCGTGGTGTTGAAGTCTTCATATTATTACGATTTGGAAATTTAAATGAAATGATAAAAATACTTTTTTGACAGCGTATGATTCTTGTTATAAATAAGGTTAAATAAAAAAGAGCGAAAACGCTCTTTTTACATTGTTATTTTAAATAAGCTGTAATGCACCCAGCGCATTGAGATTGTCGGGTTCTGACGGGACTCGCACATTTAATTTTAGCCCGTCTAAAAAATATTTTTCTATGCCGTTGATTTTTGACAAACCGCCGCATAAGAAAACCCCTTCGTTTTTAACACCTTTTGCAGCCTCAGGCGAGATTGACGCAAGCAAGCTTTCTATTACTTGACAATATTTATTTATGACATTAGCGACAACATCGTAAAGTTCTCTTGCGGTTATTTCCACTGTTTCCAAAACGCCTTTTAGTACATTTATTCCGCATACTTCGGCAGATGATACATCATTGGGGTACAAACTTGCACATTCTCGTTTCAATTTTTCAGCTTCTTCGGTAGATATTTGGAGGTTGTATTTTTTATGTACAAATGACACTATATCTTCGTCTATTTGTCTGCCGCTGTAGTAAATCGAACAGCCTGAAATTATTTCTTTTGAAACCACTATCGCAATATCGGTTTTATCTGCGCCCATATCGCAAATTATACCTTTGTCAGTGTTAAATTGCTTAAAAATTTCTGTAGCGGAAGCAATCGGCGCTGTAATAAAGCGAGTTTGTTTGACATTTATCATATTTAACACAAACTCGATTTTTTGCTTTTCGTTTTTTGTCATAGCGCAAGGCACAACGCAAAGAACAGTCGCTCGAGAAAAAGGAGAACTGTTCGGTAAAACTTTTGCGACCAATGTTTTGAGCAAAAATTTGGCTTTGTCTTTATCCGCCACTGCTCCTTCTATAATGGGTCTATATAGTTTTACTTTTGCCAGCTGACCTTTGCACATTTTTATTGCGGCAAGACCAGCCGCTTTTATCGTTTTGTTGTCAATTGCGTCCACAGCCACTACTGCGGGTTCTTTTATAATCAACCCCGTTTTTGCGGAGACAGCTGTAATATATTCCGAGCCAAGATCCAAAGCAATATCTATATGCGCCACTTAATTTTCCTCCGTAATTTTTTTAAGATGCTCCCGTACTTCATCTACGGGCAAACCCATAACGTTTGTATAACTGCCAATGATTTCACTTACAAAACCCGAGTCTTGTATACCGTACGCTCCCGCTTTGTCCATTGGCGAACCCGTTGAAACATAATTTTCAATCATATCGCTATTAAGTGTATTAAAAACAACTTTTGACGAAACAAAAAACAAATCCACACGGTTTTTTGACGCCAAACATACCCCCGTATAAACGGTGTGCGTATCTCCCGAAAGAAGCGACAACATTCTTTTTGCGTCTTCTTTGTCAGTTGGTTTACCTAAAATTTTGTTTTTAAAAACGACTATCGTGTCCGCACCTATTACAACACAATCTGATGTTTGTAAAGCCTGCACTGGCAACGCTTTTTTTGCTGCGATGTCCATAACCATTTCCGACGGAATTTTTTTGTCGGAGATTTCGTCGCATTTGCTTACGCAAATTTCATAGTCGTTTACTATCTGTTTCAAAAGCTCTTTCCGTCTGGGAGAAGTCGAGGCGAGTATAATTTTTTTCATAAATTTATTATAAATGATTTTTTATTTATTGTAAAGAAAAACCCCGTTTTTTGCGTTGTTTTGCAAGATAAAAATCATTGCTGAAATTATTAAACAAAATTTATCACAAAAATAAAAACCCCTTTAAAATCAAAGGGGTAAAATATTTTTTTATAAAATTTCCAAATTTTTCTTGAAAACTTTTTTGAACTCTAATGAGATTGAGTTGGCTTCTTTTATTTCCAAACTCGCATCCCCTTCGACTTCTGTTTTCATAATGACGCTGTCGCCAAGTACGTCGCAGTTTATCTCGGTAATAAGTCCGCCAAGGCTTTTGTCAAACGCTTCCGCAAGACGCAGTATCACGGCGAGTTTTTTGACAGCTTCATAATCTTCGTCGGACAAAATCGGCTTGTATTGCATCCATTCGCTCAAACTTGCCTCTTCTTTGCTGTACATATCGCAAACATATGCCGCCAAGACAATATCTCTGTGACTTGCACCGAAAAGATTTGAATGTAAAATCATATAAGAGGTGTGTTTGCGGAAATTGTAAAACTTGAAGGTTTTACCTGCGTCATACATCATACTGGCTATACGCAAAACTTTGACGTATGCGCGTGGGAATTTGTGCAAAACACGCAACTGCTTAAACAGCTGAACACAAAGATTGAACATTTGGTCGGCGTGAGTTTCGTCCAGATTTAGTATTTTAATAAAAGTACGCAAATCGTGACCAAGAACGTCGGAAATGGGTTTATCAATAGTTGTCGGAACAGCATGATTGAACATAATGCCTTCTCTGACTCCGCATCCGCAAACGGTGATATTTTGCACTTGCAAATAATCAAGCAACGCTTTCATTGTAGCAAGGGCGCACGGAAAAACGTCCGCTCTTGTAGCTGACAAACCTTTGATTTTGCTTGCTTTATCAAGGTCGAAAGGCTTTATCATATTGTAAATGTAATCGAACTCGTCGATTTTTACACTGAAATTATGTACCATGTCAAGCGGGTACTTTTTGATTCTTTTTGCAATTCGGGCAAGTGAACGCACCGAACCGCCAACACCTATAAGCTGTGTGTCGGGGTCAAGCTCTTTGAGCCAAGGCAGTTCTTCAAGCCTTGATTTTACAAAATTTTCTATATTTTGGCACGTAACTTCGGGCTTGACTGACGGCGATACAAATTCAGCCGCAAGCGAAACACTGCCAAAATCCAAAACCTGTTTTTGCAAAATATTTCGTCTGTTGTAATAAATCAGCTTCATACTGCCGCCGCCGATTTCGAAAATAAGACCTTTTGGAGCTTCCATAGTATTTATCACGCCCGTGTAGTCATAGGTCGCTTCTTCGTCTTCGGTCAAAACTTGAAATTTCACGCCTGTTGCGGCAAACATCTCGTTTAGAAAAGATTTTTGGTTTTTTGCGTTTCGTACGGCAGCGGTCGCCACAGCGATAATTTTGTCCGTTTTGCTTGCGGTACAAAGTCTTTTGAAAGACTTTATAGTATTTATTGCTTGCAAAATGCGTGTCGGTTTCAAATTTCCGTCACGTTCCGTTTCGCCAAGCCTTACCGCTTCTCGCATCTCGTTTACAAGGACAAAATATCCGCCGTCATATACATCATATATAACAAGTCTTGCGGTATTTGAGCCTAAATCAAATAACCCTACTCTTTCCATATTTATTCTTCCCATATTAAAATGCCTTTTTCAAAACACAAAAAACGTCCGTAAAACAAGGATTTTTTTCTTAATTTTGTCAGGCACTGTCTATAAAAAATTTTTATTTAATCGAATTTTGCGCAAATTGCGACTTTTAATAATATTAACATACTATTGTCAACTTGTGAATACCCTTTGTGAAAAAAAAGCCTAATTTTTCATTTTTGGTAATTTTTAGTTTGTTTTACTTTTTTATAGCTTTTCCAGCGGTTTTATGACCTTTTTCGGACAAACTGCTACGCATGTCATACAGCCTGAACACTTGCTATAATCGATTACGGGAGTATTGTTTTCCATATGTATGGCGTTTTCGGGACATTTTTTCTCACACAGTCCGCAACCGATACATCCTGTCGAACACATCTCCACTACTTCTCTGCCCTTGCAATGATTTGAGCATGCCACATATATTTTCGCTTCTTTTGGTATGCGGTGAATAATATTTTTTGGGCAAGCGTTTACACAACTGCCGCAACCGATACAAACTTTGTCAAGTATATGTGAAAGTCCGTCGTAAATATCTATGGCTTGCACAGGACATACGTTTACACAAGTGCCCGAACCCATACAGCCCGATAAACACGCCTTTCTTCCGTCGGCAAGCATTTGCTGACTCACACAGTCGCCGTAGCCTTGGTATTCAAACTTGTCCTTGCAGTTTATACCGCCCGAGCACATAACGACTATGCGTGTGTCACCTCCGCTAGTGTAGTTTATTCCCAAAATATTGCTTATTGCGACTTTGCTTTCTTTGCTTGTTTGTCCGCACTGTTCCAAAGTTGCTGTACCTTCGCAAAGAGCTTTGGCAAAATCCTCGCAGCCTGCTTTTCCGCAAGCTCCGCAGTTTGCGCCACCGAGTTTTGCCTTAATTTCCGCTATACGAGGGTCTGTGCCTTTTACGGCGGTAAATTTGCTTATTACCATAATTATTATGCCGAAAAGTAACGCAACCGCAAACATAATCGCAACGGTAAGACCCACACTTGACCAATTTATTTCTCTAAAAAACAATAACATCAATCCCTACTCCTTACAAACTGATAAAAGTAAAAACGTAAAACGCCATAGCCATTATGCCTGCGGCTATCATAGAAATAGGAAAACCGCGCATGTGTTTTGGAGTGGGCAATTTGTCGATTTTTTCTCTTAGTCCCGCCAAAATAACGATAGCAAGCGTAAATCCTATACCGCTAAATAGTCCGTTTAACGCAGCGGAAAACACGCCCGTGACAAGCTCGTATGTCAAGTTTATTTCCGCAACGCCCAAAATGGCACAGTTTGTGGTGATAAGCGGCAAATAGACACCCATAGCTTTATATAGACTGGGCGAGATTTTGCGTATTACCATTTCCAGTATCTGCACAAGCGAAGCGATAACGAAAATGAAAACGATGATTTCCAAATATTCGATGCCGTAAGGGAGCATTATATATGTGTAAATTGGATAGGTGATAAGCGAAGCTAATACCATAACAAAAGTTACGGCTACCCCCATACCCAAAGCACTGTCTACTTTTTTTGACAGTCCCAAAAAAGGACATATACCCAAAAACTGTACTACAACGT
>DAOPIV010000017.1:0-16321 GCA_035399325.1 Clostridia bacterium
CTTACGGTCTTGATAAAGGCGAAAACAAAAATCAAAAAATCTTGATTTACGACCTTGGCGGCGGCACGTTTGACGTATCTATTCTTGAAATCGGCGACGGTGTTTTTGAAGTATTAGCTACAAACGGCAACAACCGTCTTGGCGGCGACGACTTTGATAATGTTGTAATAGATTATTTAGTTGACGAATTTAAAAAATCCAGCGGAATAGATTTGTCAAAAGACAAAATGGCTATGCAAAGACTGCGTGAAGCGGCTGAAAAAGCAAAAATCGAATTGTCTTCAACACTTAAGACAAACATCAATCTTCCGTTTATCACAGCGGACGCTACAGGTCCTAAACACCTTGATATAGATTTAACAAGAGCAAAATTTGATTCTTTGACAAAATTCTTGGTTGATAAAACAATCGAGCCTATGTCACAAGCATTGAAAGACGCGGGACTTAAAACAAGCGATATTAACAGAGTTATTTTGGTGGGCGGTTCCACACGTACTCCCGCTGTTGTTGAAGCGGTTAAAAACTTCACAGGCAAAGAACCATATAAGGGCATTAACCCCGACGAATGTGTTGCAATCGGCGCAAGCATCCAAGCGGGCGTACTTGGCGGCGAAGTAAAAGATGTGTTGCTACTCGACGTTACACCGCTTTCACTCGGCATTGAAACTCTCGGTGGAGTTACCACAAGACTTATCGAACGCAATACCACTATACCCACAAGCAAATCGCAGGTATTCTCAACGGCGGCTGACAACCAAACAAGCGTTGATATTCACGTTTTGCAAGGTGAACGTCAAATGGCGGCTGACAACAAAACTTTGGGCAGATTTACACTTCAAGGTATTGCTCCCGCTCCAAGAGGTATCCCTCAAATCGAAGTAAAATTTGACATTGACGCAAATGGTATCGTGCACGTTACTGCAAAAGACCTTGGCACACAAAAAGAGCAGTCAGTCACTATCACGAGCTCCACAAATCTTTCCGAAGCCGATATTGACAAAGCAGTAAAAGACGCTGAAAAATATGCTGACGAAGACAAAAAACGTAAAGAAGAAGTTGAAGCGAAAAACGGACTTGACCAAATGATTTTCTCGATTGAAAACTTTATTCGTGAAAGCGGCGACAAACTTCCCGCAGAAGACAAGACTAAACTTGAAGAAGAAATCAAAAAAGGCAAGGAAGTTTTGGGAAAAGGCACGATTGAAGAAATCAAAGCCGAAACAGACAGAATCGCAAAGGCTAACGCTGAAATAATCCAACGTTTTTACCAAGCTAACGCTCCTCAAGGCGGTGCAGAGGGCGCAAACCCCAATGCTAATGCTGACGACGCAAGCTATGACGTCAAAGACGCAGACAATAATTAATTTTACTAAATAAAAGGAAAAACCGCCGAAAGAAGCGTTCTTTCGGCGGTAAAACGATAAAATGCCAAAAAAAGATTACTACGCCGTTTTGGGCGTTACTAAAAGTGCGACTGAAGATGAAATAAAATCCGCTTACCGAAAAATGGCTAAGCAATATCACCCCGACTTGCACCCAAACGATAAGGCTGCGGCGGAAAAATTTAAGGAATGCAACGAAGCGTATTCCGTTGTTGGGGACCCCGACAAACGAAAAAAATACGATAACGGTACATTGGATTACGAAAACGCATTTAACGGCGGCAGCGGTTTTAGCGGATTTGGTCAAGGTTTTTCCGCAAACGGTTTTGATGACATTTTTGATATGTTTTCGTCTTTTATGGGTGGAGGCAGACGGACGACTTCCAGAGCGTCTGTCGGTGCGGATATTTCGCAAACTGTGGACCTAACTTTTATGGAAGCGGCTTTAGGCGCAAAAAAAACCATTACATTTACACGACTTGAAAAATGCCCGACTTGCAGCGGCACCGGTGCAAAAGATGCGGCAAGTTTTGTGACATGTGACAAATGTAAAGGTTCGGGCAGGGTGACATATCAGCAAAGCACGCTGTTTGGTACTCAAGTTGTTCAAGGAGTTTGCGACAAATGCGGCGGAAGCGGCAAGGTCGTCACCAATCCGTGCCGTGAATGCGGCGGTAAAGGCGTTACATCAAAGAAAAAAGTTATCAGCGTAAATATTCCTGCGGGTGTGGAAAACGGCTCGGTAATGCAGCTTGACGGCGAGGGTAATGCAAGCCGTACATACGGCGGAAGAAACGGTAATCTGCTTTTGGTCATAAAAGTTGAAAAGAGCAATGTGTTTACACGAGACGGGAATGATATAGTTGTGGAAATGCCGATACCGTTTTCGGTTGCTGCTTGCGGCGGCGATATAGAAGTACCCACGCTTAATGGTATGCAAGTTCAGCATATTGACGAAGGCACGGCAAACGGAGAAATATTCCGTTTTCGTGGCAAGGGAATACGCACGGCAAGGGGTACGGGCGACTTGTATCTAAAGGTGAAAGTCGAAGTTCCTGTGGGGCTTGGCAAAACTGAAAAACATACACTTGAACAGATGGAAAAAGTTTTAGGTAACAAAAACTATCCAAAACGCAAAGCCTTTTTGGACGAAGTCAGCAAACTGTATACTAAATAATTTTTTTGTATAGTTTTGAAATAGTAAAAAGAATTTTTCACTGAAAAATTGACGAAAAACGAAAGTTAAGTAGTTTTTTAAATAAAACACAGAAAAAAAGACGGATTATACCGTCTTTTTATTTTTTGTAATTATTCTTTTTTTCGTTTTCATTTATAGGTTTTTCTTTTTTCGTTTTTTCTTTTTTTACAGAATAAATGATAGCGATTGTTATAAAGGTCATAATACTGAGACTAAAAACAAATGACATGATTTGTATAATATTATTTGTTTGTACAGCAATTTTTTGCTTCATCATAAAATCTTCATATGCAAGATGAGAAACCTCACAATTTTCTTCCACCAAATTGAAATAATCATCCAGTAATTCCAAATCCATACCATCACAAAAAGACAGATTTACATTTATTTGTGATAAATATTGATTAAAATAGTCTATAAATGCCAGTTCTTTGCAGCATGCTATAATCATCGAGTCGTCGTATTGCGTAAAAGGTTTATAATAATTAGAAGGTATAACTATTTTATTGTCAATAATAGGGAAAAAAGGAATTACCATTATGGAATCGGCATCATAATCATAATTGCACATTAACTCGCCCTTTATTTCTGTGAGCATTATCAAACCATAATTATACGATAAAACATAATCCACGCATTCAAACGGTATGTATATATCGCCAGTGACATCTCTTAGATACGAGTCGATAATATTAACTTCTAGCTGTACCCATGTGATATCGTCAATTGTTTTTGTTTGTTCTCCGACACCAATTATTTCTACGTATAGGCAGATGTAACTCGATAACGATGACCATAAAGGAGGAGAATAAGCTTCGGCTTTTTCGACGCAGAAAAAACAAGAGCAGCAGAGAATCAAAGTAATTATTAAGGCTATTATTTTTTTGGAATTCATTTTTCTACCTATAATCTAAGTTATAATAACATATATAACATTTTTTATACTTAATGTCAATATGCATTGAATAAATATTGAGCTGACGTTTTTTTGATAAGAATGTTTTATTAATAAATTGAACAGCGAAATAAAAATTTTTACTGTTTAAATGCTGGCCGTATGCAATTTCGACAAGACGATATTAGCTTTCGACAAAACTCGACGGCACGGTCGGCTTTACTTTTTTAGTAAAAAGTGGTATTATGTTAGACATAAGAATGTAAAGGAGGTAAAATTTTTATGAAAATCATTTCTTCAGATTTACTTAGAGGGCATATAGATACCTTTGTTTTATCTGCGTTAATGCAAGGAAAAATGTACGGAAACGGTATTCGTAAATTTATCGAAGAGAAAACTAATGGTATTTACCACCCCAACGAGCAAAGCCTTTACACCGCTTATCACCGTTTGGAAGACAACGGTTGTGTAAAGGGCGAATGGGGCGAAGGCGACGTACAGCGAAAATATTACTCTATCACCCAAAAAGGCATTGACACCTACCGCTACAACGTGGCAGAATGGGAAACGGCAAAAAAACTTATTGACATATTGATAAAGGACTAAATTTTTTATGAAATACTATGAAATCACCGTGACTACAAATCACCAAAACAGCGATATAGTAGCCGATATTATGAATGAAATAACAGGCGACGGAGTTTGTATTGTTGACAGAGAAGATTTGGCGGTGGAAACATGGGATTATGTTGAAGAAAATTTGGTAGAGAATTTTCCAAAAGAAGTTTTTGTAAAAGGCTATTGCGCATTGGAAAAAATAGATAAAATTATAGCCGATTTACGTAATAGTTTGGGGAAAATGGGAGTGACGGAAATAGTATCACAAATACTAGACGACGAAATTTGGAAAGACGAGTGGAAAAAAAATTACTACCCAGTACCCATAGGAAATGTTATTATCTGTCCCGTGTGGCTCGATGACGGCAAAGCTGAAAATGTGCTTATTGACACTGGTTTGGCTTTCGGCACGGGTCAGCACGAGACGACTTCTCTTTGCGTTGAGCTTTTGCAAAAGATTGAAGTTGCGAATAAAACGGTCTTGGATATTGGTTGCGGAAGCGGCGTGCTTGGACTTTGCGCTGCAAAACTCGGTGCACAAAAAGTTACGCTTATTGATAACGATGATTTGGCTGCTGATACAGCAAAAAGAAATATTGCGCTAAATAATTTTGAGAAAATATGTCTTGCAAAACAAGGAAATTTGGCAGACGATACTAATGAAAAATACGACATCGTGCTTGCCAATCTTACCGCCCCGATTTTAACGGAACTGCGTAAAGGAATTGACAACGTTGTAAAAAAAGGCACTTATTTGATTTTGAGCGGGATTTTAAATTCCTATTGCGTTGATGTGGAAAAAGCTTATTCCGCCTTTTGCTTGCAAGAAAAAATAGTCAAGGGCGAATGGTGCGCACTGATGTATAAAGTATAAATATGAATAACAAAAATACGATAGCGGTCTTTACTTTGGGCTGCAAGACAAATTCATACGAAAGCGGACAAATAGCTGCGGCGTTGAGAAACAGCGGATATAACGTTTTTGAAGGGCTGGTATTTGCGGATATTTACGTATTAAATACTTGTGCCGTGACAGCGGAAGCGGAGGGCAAATCCCGTCAAGCCATAGCAAGAGCAAAAAAGCTAAACCCGAATTGCAAAATCATAGTGACGGGCTGTGCTGCCGAAAAAAACGCATTGCAATTTAAAAATATACCAAACGTGACTTTTATTAGGGGAAACGCAGACAAAATCAAAATTGCTCAGATGGTAGAAAATATTGGCGTCAGCGTTTCGCCTATTGAAAAAAAATATATTCATTTTATTGATTCCGAGCAAGCAAAAACACGGGCTTATATAAAAATTCAAGACGGTTGTGACAATTACTGTTCATACTGTATTGTGCCATATTTGCGTGGACAGAGCCGAAGCAGAAGTGTTATCTCGATAGTAAATGAAATAAAATCGCTCAAAGCCAAAGAGTATGTGCTTAACGGAATAGATATTTCGCAGTACGGCAAGGACATCGGAACGACCCTTTCACAACTGCTCGTTGCGTTGCATGACATAGATGCAAGAATAAGGCTTGGGAGTATTTATCAAAACGTTATTGACGATGAATTACTTTTTGCAATGAAAAAGAACGTATGCAAGCATTTGCACTTATCTTTGCAAAGCGGTTGCGACAAGGTGTTGAAATCTATGAACCGTCATTATACAACCGAACAATATTACGAAACCGTAAAAAAAATAAGACATTATTATCCTGATTGCGGCATAACCACAGATATTATTGTGGGTTTTCCAACCGAAACTGAGGAAGATTTTTTTGAAACTTGCGAATTTACAAAAAAAGTTGGTTTTTCGGATATTCACATCTTTCCATATTCTCCAAGAAAGGGAACAAAAGCATACGAGCTGGGCAAAATAGAATCCGATGTTATGAAAGTCCGAGTGGAAAAACTTACAAACATTAAAAAACAACTGAAAGACTCTTTTATTGAAAAATTTTTGGGGAAAATGATGGGCGTTTTGGTTGAAGAAAAAAAGAGCGGTTTCTATGTCGGATATACCGACAATTATATAAGGGTTTATATCGGTGAAAAAGTAAAAATAGGCGAAATCGTTGAAGTGACACTGACAGAAAAATATAAGGAAGGAGTACTGGGAGTTTTATGAACGACTGTATTTTTTGTAAAATAATAAAAGGCGAGATTCCAAGCTACCGTATATATGAAGACGAGCATACATATGCTTTTTTAGATATTGCCGAGGATGCTGTTGGACATACGCTTGTCATACCAAAAATCCATTGTGAAAACGTTTTGGATTGTCAGCCTGATGTACTCGACAAGGTAATGCGAACAGTGCAAAAAATCGCCAAACATTACGTTGACAACTGCGGCTATGACGGAGTAAATATACTTAATTGCAACAATGAATCAGCGCATCAGTCTGTTTATCACTTGCATTTTCATATCATACCTCGCAAAAATAATGACGGTATGTGGTGGTGGGCGAAAGAACCGAAAAAAGAAATGAATCTCGGCGAAATTTGTGAAAAACTTAAAATTATTTAAAAGTCCTTGACAATCGGATTAAAATTAGTATAATTAAAAATGGTCGTTATGAACGATAAAACTGTCCCTAGCTCTGGGAAAGGAGGCGAAACGAATGTCAACAATTAAAGTAGGCGAAACTGAAACATTAGACAGTGCATTGCGTAGATTTAAACGTAAATGTGCACGTGACGGCATCATTTCTGACCTTCGAAAAAGAGAGCAATACGAAAAACCGAGCGTACGCCGCAAGAAAAAAGCGGAAGCTGCTCGTAAACGCAATGCGAAAGGCTAATATTTTTTAATAACCAAAGATAACTGCTTATCCTGATTTAAAGGATAGGCAGTTTTGCGTATTTGGACATTTCGACAAATTTCGACAAAGGGGCATTGGTTATATGAGAGGGGGTTTCAAGCATTACGCCAAAGAAGCGAAACAAAGACTTGCCGACGGGTTTTGGCAAAATGTTAAGGAGCAAAGAGAAGCGCATTTAAAGACGGCTGCGGACGACGGAAAGAGCGCAATACCCACGCTTATCGATTACAGGGAAAAAATCCGCAACCAGATTTATAACAAAAGGTATTTTGAAGAAGAAGAATTTTACGAGCGGGTAGTAGCTTTGTTAGAAAGTGAAATTGTTGTAACAAATCCGCTTGGTGCGCTTATTGACAAAAACTTATTCGACACGCTTGACGCAACACAACGCCAAAGCTATTTGTACGAGCTTTCAAACAAATATCTCGCTGCTTGCGAACGATATAAAAAAGAAAAAGAAAATCAATCTTTGTAATAAAAATTAAAATAGAATATAGAAATAAGGCATCCGCACGAAAAAGTAAATACTAATCACGGTTGCCTTTTTTGTATATATTTGTTAAAATATGTGTATCGAAAAAAGACGGAGAGACGCTTTGACTGACAATATTTTTGACAAACTTAACGATGTACAAAAAGCCGCTGCAAAAGCAACGGAAGGACCTGTATTGGTGCTTGCGGGGGCAGGTTCGGGCAAAACCAGAGTGCTTACGCATCGTATTGCTTATTTGGTTTCGCTTGGCGTTGACCCAAGAAATATTTTAGCTATAACTTTTACCAACAAAGCAGCAAATGAAATGAGAGAGCGTCTGCAAAAAATGGATTGTTCCGCCGAGCTAATGAATATTTCGACCATACACTCTCTGTGCGGAAAAATTTTGCGTTACGAAGCGAGCAAAATCGGCTATGAAAGTAATTTCTCCATATACGACGAGCAGGATTCAATGAAAGTGTTAAAAGAAATATGCAAAAGGCGGAATATCGACGACGATCGTATGAAAAAACACGCTTCTAAGCATATTTCAATAGCGAAAACTTATGCGCTTTCGCCTGACGAGTATCGCAAAATAATGGAAGGCGACGATATAGGCATAGTTTGCAATATTTACGCAGAATATGAGAAAATTTTGCGTGACAACAATGCAATGGATTTTGACGATTTACTTTTAAACGTTCACAGATTATTTTCCCAGTTTCCCGACACGCTGCATTATTACCAAGAGCGATTTAAATATATTAGTATAGACGAGTTTCAAGACATCAACAAAGTGCAGTATGATATTTTCAAAATGCTTGCAAGTAAATACCGTAATCTTTTTGTCGTGGGCGACGACGACCAGTCGATATACGGTTGGCGTGGAGCGGACGTCACTAATATTTTACATTTTTCCGACGATTATCCCGATGCAAAAGTTTTTAAGCTCGAACAAAACTACCGCTCAACAAAAAAGATTTTGGAAGTCGCAAACGAAATTATTTCAAAAAATCTTTCCCGTCACGACAAAAAACTGTGGACGGATATAGACGGCGGCGTAAAAGTTGAGTTGTATTCCGGTTATACGGAAAATGAAGAAGCGTTTTATGTAGTACAGCAAATAAAGGCATTGATGGAATACTCAGGACGCAGTTACGCCGACTTTGCCATACTTATGCGGCTCAATGCTCTTTCACGGGTTTTTGAGCAAGAGTGTTTAAAATATAATATTCCGCACAAGGTTTACGGCGGTTTCAAGTTTTTTGAAAGAAAGGAAATAAAGGACCTAATTGCATATATGCGTGCGGTAATCAATAAATCCGACAACGAGGCTTTGCTTAGAATAATCAACACTCCAAAAAGGGGCATAGGCGACACCACCCAAAGCAAACTAAGAGAAGCGTCAATCGAGCACGGTGTCAGTATCGTTGAGTATATCGCCGATGACGATAATCTCGAAACTTTTTCTTCCGCAACAAAAACCAAAATAAAAAGTTTTTACGAAACATATAAAATTTTGTCTCTATATGCCGAGCAATATACTCTCACGGATTTTGTAGAAAATATGATAAAAACAATTCGTATAAAAGAAAGTTTTACTGGTACTGACGACGCTTTTGAAAGAGAAATGAATATAGACCAGTTTATCGAGGCATCGCAAGAATATGAAGAAAAAAATGACAACGCAACTGTGGAGGATTTTTTGCAATCGGTTAGTTTGACTTCTGATTCCGACAAAGAGAGCGGCGACGCCGTAACTTTGGCTACCATACACAGCGCAAAAGGGCTGGAATTCGATACCGTTTTTGTCGTAGGTCTTGACGAAGGCATTATGCCTATTAGTAGAGCGACACTGATGGAGCGTGAGATGGAAGAAGAACGTAGACTTATGTATGTTGCCGTAACCCGTGCAAAACAGCGGCTCTATCTCACTCGTGCACAAAGCAGATTTTTATTTGGTGACCGTAACTGCACTATTGCGTCAAGATTTTATAATGAGGCGAGCGAACTGATTTCGCCGAAAAAACAACAAATTTATACGGATAATGATTTTCTACCGACAATCAACCCGACAATTTCAAAAAGCAAAGACGACAAAGAAATTTCAAAATACAAAGTCGGAAACGTCGTTAATCATCTAACATTCGGCAAAGGGATGATACTCAATATCGCAAACGGCAACGCAGACATTATTTTTGATAAAGTCGGTAAAAAAACGCTTGCTCTAAAATACGCTCCTTTGGAGATAATAAAGTAAAATGAAAGAAATAGTCAAAAAACTTAATCAATGGGCGTACGAATATTACGTATTGGACAATCCCACAGTATCGGACAGCGAATACGATGCGCTGTACGACAGACTTGTATTATTGGAAAAAGAAACGGGGATTGTTCTGCCCGACAGCCCAACACGCAGAGTGGGCGGAGAACCTTTGGCTAAATTTACGCAGCACAATCACCTAAGAAGGCTTTTTTCGCTTGACAAGGCGCAAACTTTCGGCGAACTAAATGAATGGGTGGAAAAGGTTAAAAAACTTTTTCCCGAAGCCGATTTTACCGTCGAGCTGAAATACGATGGTTTGACTGTCGTTGTCACATATGACAAAGGATTATTTTTAGGCGCATCGACAAGGGGCAACGGAATAACGGGCGAAGACATAACCGAGCAAGTAAAAACGATTAAAAACGTGCCTTTAACAATAGACTATCAAGGGCTAATCGAGCTTGGCGGTGAAGGCATTATGAAACTGTCGGCGCTAAAAGAATACAACGAAAATCACCCTAACGACACGCTAAAAAGTGCTCGTAATGCCGCAGCGGGGGCTTTAAGGAACCTTGACTCAAAGATAACCGCTAGCCGAAAACTCGGTATTGTGTTTTATTCCAACGGCTACTGCGAAAAAGAATTTAACTCGCAAACCGAGCTTGTGGAATTTTTAAGGCAAAATAAATTTAAGACAAACGATGTTTTTACTAAAGTAAAAACTTACGAACAAATAAAAGAAATTGTGCAAAAAATCGACAATGAGCGAGCGGAATATGATTTTTTGATAGACGGCGTCGTAATTAAAGTTAACGATTACGCAATGCGTGAAACGCTGGGTTACACCGACAAATTTCCCCGCTGGGCAATAGCTTTCAAATTTGAGGCGGAGCAAGTTACGACAAAACTACTGTCGGTTGACTGGCAAGTCGGACGCACGGGCAAACTGACACCGCTTGCTAACCTAAAACCCGTAGAGCTATGCGGCGCAACAATAAAAAGAGCGACATTAAATAATTACGGCGACATTGAACGCAAAAACTTATCGACGGGAAGTCTGGTCTTTATACGCAGGAGCAATGAAGTCATACCCGAAGTATTGGGGCTTGCGGCAAAAACAGACGAAAGTAAAATAATACAAAAACCCACACTTTGCACCGCTTGCGGAACCGTATTGGTTGAACGAGGAGCGAATTTATACTGCCCCAACGACGACGGATGCAGACCGCAGATTGTGCAAAGGCTCACGCATTACGCCGAAAAAAACGGATGCGATATCGAAGGACTTTCCGATAAGACCGTAGAGCAACTAGTCGACGTTTTGAAAGTAAAATCCATTGCGTCATTATATGACCTTACGCAAAGTGATTTAGCAAAACTTGACGGATTCAAGGACAAAAAAATAAACAATTTGCTATCGGCAATCGAAAAAAGTAAAAAGGTAAATCTGGCTAACTTTATTTATGCGCTGGGAATAGACAACGTAGGAAACGTTACGGCAAAAGACTTGGCACGAATATATAAAAATATAGACGCATTAAGCTGTGCCGCTGCGGACGAACTCACAAAAATAAACGAAATCGGCGAAGTCGTCGCACGGTGCATAACTGAATATTTTTCCGACGATTTTAACATTATGCAAATTGAAAAGTTGAAATCAATCGGCATAAACCCGACTTACGAAAACAAAGCGGAAGGCGTGTTTAGCGGCAAAAAAGTGGTGTTGACGGGAAGTCTAAGCAAATTCACCCGCAGCGAAGCGCAAAAACTTATTGAGCAAAAAGGCGGCGAAATATCGTCCACAGTCAGCAAAAGCGTAAATCTTGTCATTGCAGGCATTGACGCAGGCAGTAAACTTGACGCTGCAAGAGCGAACAATATTGAAATAATTGACGAACAACAGTTTATTAAAATGCTTGAAAACGATTGACACGCTGTGATATAATAAGTAATAGGTGATTTTTGGCTTAGTAATAATTTTTGCCATTATAACCTTATAAAAGTTGTCATTAACCGCCAAAGTTTAATAAAGCGGTTGTGAAATAAATTTGAGGAAACTATATATATGAAAAGTATGACGGGTTACGCCCGTGTCACGGCTGAGCAAAACGGTCGTGAGATTACCGTAGAGCTAAAAGCGGTAAATCACAGATATTTGGATGTGAATACGAAAATCCCGAGAGCTTTTATCGCTTTTGAAGATGTTATAAGAAAAACGATTGCAAAAAAAATCAGTCGAGGACATATCGATGTTTTTATAAATTTTACCGATCACAACGAAGATTCCAAGCAAGTTATTTTGGATGTTAATTTAGCAAAAAATATTCTTGACGCAGCAAAAACGCTCAAAGAAACATTTGAGCTTAAAGACGATTTTCAACTAAATGCTCTTATGCGTTCTGGCGATGTTTTGACTTTTAACGTAAACCAATTTGATGAAGACGAAATAGCAGCTTTTGTGGAAAACGCTGTTAGCGATGCTTGCGACAAACTTAACCAAATGCGGGAAGCGGAAGGCGAAAAACTTGAAAACATTATTTTTCAGCGGCTTATGAGCGTTGAAAAACTCACAGGACAAATAAAAGAATACGCTCCTAAGGTTGTAGCTGAATATAGAGAAAAACTTACCCAGCGGATTACAGACGCTTTAGGCTGTGTGGAAATAGACCAAGCAAGATTGATAAACGAAGTAGCTTTTTTTGCTGACAAAGCCAGCATTGATGAAGAAATAGACCGTATTTATTGTCACATTGGGCAGACAAAAAAACTTTTGAAAAACGATGAATCGGTAGGTAGAAAACTTGACTTTTTGATACAGGAGTTTAACCGAGAGGCAAACACAATTTGTTCTAAATCTAACAACGTTTTTATTACGGGCTACGGAGTGGAATTGAAAAATGAAATCGAAAAAATCAGAGAGCAAATACAAAACATTGAATAAGGGCAATTTACTTATTATGAGCGGTCCTAGCGGAGCAGGCAAAGGCACGGTTGTAAGCGAATTATTAAAACTTATGCCCGAAGTAATGCTTTCCGTTTCCGTCACAACTCGCAAACCACGTTTTGGTGAAATAGATGGCGTCAGTTATTTTTTTGTTAGTGAAGAGAAATTTTTGCAAATGATAGAGAACGATGAGCTGTTGGAATACGATCGTCATTTTGGAAATTATTACGGCACTCCAAAAGAGTATGTTTATGAAAATCTTATGCAGGGCAAAGACGTTTTACTGGAAATCGACATCGCTGGCGCAAAACAAGTAAAAGATAAATATCCCGAAGCAAAACTGTTTTTCATTACAGCGCCAAGCATTGACGAACTGAAAAGAAGACTTGTGTGTCGAAATTCCGAATCGGAGAACCAGCTAAGCGAAAGACTTTTAAGGGTTGAAGAAGAAATGAAACGACGGGAAGAATACGATTATGCCGTTACCAACGATACCGTAGATAACGCTGTAAATAAAATAATTCAAATTATTAAGGAGATGAAAAATAAATGATAACAAAACCGCCGATTGACGACATGGTAAAGATTGCGAAAAACAAATATATCTTGTGCTGCGCACTGTCAAAAAGAGCAAAACAAATAAACGACTTGCAAAACAAAGACGAAATCAGCGCAAAAGAAAAACCTATTTCTTTGGCTGCGGAAGAACTTGCCGAAGGAAAAATCAAAATAGTAGAGGAGTAAGACTTTGCTTACAGGCAAAAACATTATTGTCGGTGTGTGCGGTGGAATAGCCGCTTATAAAGCTTGCGACTTGGTTTCAAAACTGGTCAAACAAAACGCTCACGTCGACATCATTATGACCGAAAATGCGACAGAGTTTGTCACGCCGCTTACTTTTGAGGCGTTGGCAAAGACCGCTGTCGTTACAGATATGTTCGACCGTAATCATGCATGGGAAATTGAACATGTTTCGTTTGCAAAAAAAGCGGATGCTTTTGTCATTGTGCCTGCAACGGCTAATATTATCGCAAAAATGGCTCATGGTATCGCTGACGATATGCTCAGTACGACCATTCTAGCGACTAAAAAACCCGTCATCGTCTGCCCCGCCATGAATACGGGGATGTTTACCAATACCGCTACTCAGCAAAATTTAAAAACGATAGTTGAGCGTGGGGCAATAATAGTTGACCCCGACAGCGGAAGGCTTGCCTGCGGTGACGTCGGAAGCGGAAGACTTGCCGATACGCAAGTGATTTTGGATACAATAATTAAAACAGTTTTCCCCAAACGAGACCTAGAAGGTAAAAAAGTTTTGGTGACAGCGGGCGGAACTATCGAAAGACTTGACGCTGTGAGATATATTGCCAACGACAGCAGCGGCAAAATGGGCTTTGCTCTTGCAAAAAACGCATATGAAAGAGGGGCAAAAGTTACATTAATTGCAGGCAGATACACGGCGGAATTGCCGAAAAATATTGAAACGATATCCGTAACGACAACACAAGATATGTATGACAAGGTTTTTTCAAATCTTGACAACAGTGATATTATCGTAATGGCTGCCGCACCGTGCGACTTCAAACCCGAAAAATATTCTGAAAATAAGATAAAAGAAAAAGAATTGACAACAAAATTTTTGCCGAATCCCGATATAGCGGCAAGCGTGGGAAAAGTTAAGGGCAACAAGTTTTTGACTATTTTTTCCGCAGAAACGCAAAATTTGATTGAAAACGCTACCGCAAAACTCATCAAAAAAAACGCCGACTTGTGCGTTGCAAACGACGTCACAAAAGCAGGCGCCGGCTTTAACACCGACACAAATATCGTTACTTTTATCACAAAAAACGGAACGGAGCAACTGCCTGTTATGACAAAAACTATGGTTGCGGAAAAAATATTTGATAAAATAGTTAGCGAGATAAATAGATAGAAAATGGTATTTGAAGTAATCGTTGATATTTCCAATAGCCAGGTTGACAAAGTTTTCGACTACATAGGCGAAGACTTTTTTCAAATAGGGCAAAGAGTGCTTGTTCCCTTTGGGGGTAGGCAGATTGAAGGCTACATAGTAGGCTGTAAGGAAACATCCGATTTACCCGTAGAAAAACTCAAAAGTATCGTGTCGCCCCTAGATAACTACACGGTAATATTGCCCGAAATGCTGCAAATGGCGGTATTTTTGAAAGTAAAATATAACCTTAGATTAGTAGATGTATTGAGGCTTTGTCTGCCGTCACAAATGCGTGGGGGAAAGGTAAAGCAAAAATACGAGAACGTGGCAAAACTCAATCTTGACGATTATTCTTATGAAGATATAATCAGACAAATTTCGCCGAGAGTAAAAAAACAGTTGGAATTAGCGGAATATTTATTGAATAATCCCGAAACATCTACAGCCGAGCTTAATAAAAAATTCGGGACAGCGGTTAAACTACTTGCGGAAAGAGATTTAGTCAAAATTTTAAGTAAGCATACCGAAAGAAGACCATATAGAGAAATCAACGCACCAAAAAATATACATAACCTTACAACCGAACAGCAAAACGCCTTGAATGAAATATTGGCGGATATGACAAAAACTTATTTGCTTTTTGGCGTGACTGGCAGCGGTAAAACGGAGATCTATCTTAACATTATTTCAAAGGTTGTTGAGATTGGCAAAAAAGCAATTATGCTTGTGCCTGAAATCTCCCTTACGCCCAATATGCTCAAACTTTTCCGTTCCCGTTTCGGCGACAAAGTGGCGTTATTGCACAGCGGTTTGTCGGCAGGGGAGCGGTTTGACGAATGGGAAAGACTGCGGCTGGGAAAAGCTAATATAGCCATAGGCGCAAGGAGTGCTATTTTCGCCCCCTTAGACAATTTAGGGGTTATAATAATAGACGAGGAGCATGACGGAAGCTATCAAAGCGATAGCAATCCACGTTATGATACACTTGAAGTGGCAAAATTTCGGGCGGATTTTAACGGCTGCGCTCTGGTTATGGGCAGCGCAACGCCGTCGCTGGTGAGCTTTTACCATGCGCAAAAGGGCGATTACAAGCTTTTGACATTACCCAACCGTATCAACAACCGACCGATGCCCGAAGTGGAAATAGCCGATATGGGGCTTGAAATACGAGCTGGCAACAAAACGATGTTTTCCGAAAGGTTGAGAGAAGAATTAACCGATGTAGTAAAAAAAGGCAATCAAGCTATGCTTTTCGTCAACCGCAGAGGGTTTTCATCTTTTGTAATGTGTTCCAAATGCGGTTACGTTGCAAAATGCACCGATTGCGACGTTTCGCTCACCTACCACAGCGAAGAAAACGAGCTAAGGTGTCACTATTGCGGAAAAAGATTTCGAATGTTCGACCTATGCCCAAACTGTAAAAGCCAGTATATAAGGCAAGGCAAAATAGGCACTCAGCAAGTAGTTGTATATCTCAAAAAACTTTTCCCTGACGTTGCGGTTTTGCGAATGGATTACGACACTACTCAGACAAAACAGTCGCACGCAAAAATACTATCCGCTTTTTCGAGACGAGAAGCGCAAATACTTGTCGGCACACAAATGATAGCCAAAGGACACGACTTTCCTTATGTTACATTAGTCGGTATTCTTGACGGCGATCAAAGCCTTTATTATTCCGATTATATGGCGGCAGAGCGGACATTTCAGCTTATAACGCAAGTGGCGGGCAGAAGCGGCAGGGACAAGCAACCTGGCAAAGTAATTTTGCAAAC
>DAOPIV010000018.1:0-10451 GCA_035399325.1 Clostridia bacterium
ACCTCTCTAAAATGTATTACAGCTTGATTTTGATATCTATGCCTGCGGGCAAATTTAGTTTCATAAGGCTGTCAACTGTCTTTGCGTTGGGGCTATAAATGTCAATCAAACGTTTGTGCGTTCTTAGTTCAAATTGCTCACGTGCGTCTTTATATTTGTGTGTTGCACGAAGCACTGTTACGATTTCTTTTTCTGTGGGTAGCGGGATAGGTCCGCTTACTTTTGAACCCATTTTCTTTGCCGTTTCGACGATTTTTTCCGCCGAAAGGTCTACCAAGTTGTGGTCGTAGGCTTTAAGCTTGATTCTAATCTTTTGATTTGCCATAGATTTGTTTTTTTCTCCTTTTTTGTTTTTATAAACCGTCATTTTTCGGGGTAGTGAACAACACTTCCGTGTGTGTCGAGCTGTGATATAAATTTTAGCATCTTTCGATGCCTCATTTTTCCCCCGTGAAGTTTGTCAGTTTGCGTATAAATCACGCACTTAACAATGTCTTTAAGGTGACGGTCACGGAAAATCTTTTTGTTTCCGCTAGGTCGACGGAAGTTTTCTGTTTGCTCAGTAACCTCCCGTGTCATACCCAAATTCACAGCCTTAATAATATATCACACAAATTCTAGTCGTGTCAAACATATTCGAGCATATTTTCTTGAAATTTTTTCGTAGAAAATAGCGTAGTATTATAAAAAATTTTAATAAAAAATCAAATATTTCATATTGTTTTGAACTAAAAATAATTTTTAACTTCTATTTTTTTCTGCTAAAATTTTAATGGTCTTAATTGTTTAATAAAATTTCTCAACTTAATTAAAAAAAGTTTAATTAAAATTAGCTTTCTTATTATAACCGACGCATCAAAAACACGCAAACGTTATTATAGAAAAATCGCAAAAAATGCCAGTAACTTAAAAAAAGACGAACTGATAACTCAGTCCGTCTTTAACTATAAATAATTTTAACCAAAAGTTTTCGCTATTAAATCACTTTACTTGGGAGAGAATATCTTTGCCTGTAAGGTATGCTTCAAACCAGCTGGTTAGGTCGACACCGTAAACAAGCGAGAAGCTGTCTATCATATCTTGGGGAGATGCGATTTCGAGTTTATTGGTATCGATATAATTTGCCAAAGCTTTTTTAAATCTTGCTTCGCCCATTGTGTCATACAGGTCATAAAACATTAAACAGCCTTTCACATATGCGGCGTAGACGTATTCTTGTTCTGACACAAACTCGTTTAACGGCTTTTGCATTGTAGTATCAAAGGTTTTTAAATAACTGGAGAGCACATCGACATATGTCGTGTACGACTTCATCATTGTTGCAATTTCCGTTTGCATATCATAGCCGTATTCCGAGTGAGCGTCAAAAAACATCAAAGTTACAAATTCTGTCAACCCTTCGTCCATCCACGCTTCACGATACTGGTCATTTCCCACAAGACCATATAGCCATTGATGCGCAATCTCATGCACAATGCTCCACTCGTAATCTTCACTTTCCTGTTCTGCCGAAACCATAACAAATCTCGGATACTCCATCCCGCCAAAACAAAAGTCAGCCTGTGCCACAGTCAATGTGGAATACGGATACGCACCAAACAAGTTGTTGAAATACTCAAACGCCTGAGTGCAGACGGTGACATTTTTCTCATAGTTTTCGTCGTCAAAATATAGATATGTCAAAGTTGTCTTGCCTATTGTATTTTCTATCGAGCTAAAATTTTTGCTCATTATCAAAGCGAAGTCTCGTACGCATTTTGCAGCAAAAGTTTTTTTCACGCCGCCTGAGATTTGTTCGGTGGCAATCAATTCGCCGCTTCCGCCCACGACATAATTTTCAGGCAGAATCAACCCCACTTCAAAATTCGCCGCCTCGCTGACAAACGGATCGCCGTTGCAGCAATAACTGTCGGTCAAAAACTCGCCGTTACTTATCATACACAAAATAGGGAAAAAGTTACCTATATTGACTGTATTGTCACCATAACCAAGCCTGTGTTTTATGTTTGCGAGTTTTATCTCAAAAATCATTTCCACTTCTACGGTTTGACCGGGATACAATGTTTCATTTAGCGGCACTTCTAATATATCCAAGTCCTCTCCGGAAATTGAATAAGCGGCATCTATCCCGTCTACACTAATTTTATCAAAATTTATCTCACCGTAGCTATAGCCGTTGACATATGCTTTCACCTTTTGATTTTGAGAGACTATCGGCAAAGGCGCATCTTGACGGTAAGCGTTTGCGAAAATATGAAATTTTAGCGTGTCAAAGGTGTTTTCCGTGTCATTTGTAAAAACAAACGTTTCTACGCCTGACAATGTTTGGCTTTCTTCATCAAATGAAAGCTGTATCAAATATTTGTTTAAGCTTTGGCTCGCTTTGTCTATGTAATCTCCACCGCAAGCGGCAAAACAGCTTAGGGTCAAAACCAAAACAAGAACAATGCAGATTTTTTTATACATATTACTCCCCGCTATATTTTTCTAATTATTTATATGACGAATTTTGTCGATATATGATTTGCCGCTTGCGTAATAAAAAAATATGATGTAAAATTTAATAAAAAAAGAGGCACAAACAAAATGCGTACCTTTATCGCTTTCAAACTGCCCGAAGAAACGTTAAATAATCTTGTCAAAATTCAAAATTCCTTAAAGCAAACTGCGGAAAGAGGGAGTTTTACGCCAAAAGAAAATATGCACTTGACTGTCAGATTTTTGGGCGAAGTCTCGATAGACAAAATACAAAAAATTACGAAGATTATGGAAAAACTGTCAGTTTTTCCTGCCATTGAGATGAGCTTGCAACAAGTTTCCACTCTCCGAGCCGCCGACGTTGTTGTGGCAAAACTAAAAAGCCAGCCCCATTTATTTGAAATTGAAAAACTTTTGACTGAAGAGACCGACAAGCTTGGCATAGCAGCCGAACGCAGACTGTACACTCCGCACATAACTTTGATGCGTAGATACCGCTTTGCTCTTCCATTTTCAGAGATAGTCAAGACCGTGACAATTTACAACAAACCCTTTATTGTCGATGAAATCAGTTTATTTGAAACCCAGTTTAACGACAACTCACCAGTGAGTTACAACGAGCTTTATTCGGTGAAACTTATTAAATAGAAAAGAGATAATACAAAAAAGCAAAAATCAATGATAGTTAAAGTTAAAAAATAAAAAACCGTTTCTTATATAAGAAACGGTTTGTTTTTTTTGATATATTACAAGCTTTTCAAAACTTGTTGCACAAGTCGCATATCGCATTTGCCTGCAAAATTTTCTTTGAAGTGTTTCATAACAAACGGCAGCGAATTATCCGACAATGACAAAATTACGTCCTTAATTTCCTTTTCACTCATAAGCTTTGGCATAAATGCTTCCACTATTTCCGCTTGTTCGGCAATGGTTTTCGCTCTTTGTTCATTGCCAACCTTTTCGTAGCCTTCTTTTTCTTCCGCAAGTTCCTTTAATGATTTCTGCAAAATTGCCACTACATCGGGTTCGGTAATATCTTGTTTGAGTTCACGTTTACTTATTTCGCAAAGCTTAATTTTGTTAAGCACAACCCCCAAAATATTTCTGGCGTTTTCGTTGTGGTCACGCAGCGCTTGTATGTTTGCCTTTTTGATTTCGTCTAATATCATTTTTTATACTGCCTCCTTGGGTTTAGTGTATCTGCAATCTGTTACGCAGACAAATTCTACTTGGTTTGAAAAATATTCTTTCAGTTTTTCGTGAGACATACCCTCATCCAAAATTATAAACTCAGTTTTTGCTCTAATTTGCGACGGGTACGCCAAAGTCATTGCAATAAATATTGCCGTTTTTGTGGATTTGTCCAAAGTTATAAATCGTATTTCTTCTTTATCGTTATATACACTCAGTCCCCGTTTAAATTTGAGTTTCAGTCCTGTCATATCATACAAAAGAATATTGGACCGTTTCAAAAACTCTATGACTCCTTTTGGTGCAAACTCCGCTTTTTCTTGCATTTTTTCATGAGCGGTTGTAGCTGCGGCAAAAGCGGACAACAGTTTTTCGTGTGTTTCTTTTGCTCTTTCAAGGTCTTTGTTGGCAATATCAAGCTCTTTTTTGGCTTGCTTTATACTTGCCAGCAAAACTTTGTCGACGGGAGTGGTCTCGCTAACCAAACTTGCCAAATGTTTTATTCTTTCTTTCATAGCCGTAACAGTTTTGTCGTACTGAGCTACGGTCGAACGGGTTTTTTCGATATCTTCATCAGATAAGTCCGCTACGGAAGCTACCCATTCCGCTTCGACATTATTTGCCACAAACTCTTGCCTTAATACTTCTTTTAGAGTTTGATACTCCAAATCCTTGTTTTCTTTCAGCCATTTCAGCTGATTGAACGCAACTCGTTTGTCGAGCAGCTGTGTTTCTATTGTGGTTTTGCTTCCGATAAGCATCGTAACATCGGCATTAGCTTCACGCTCGTCAAATTTCAGTTGTTCCAAAACCTTTTCTACGCTTCCGCCAGCGAGTTTTTCCGTTTGCTTGTGAGCATATTCAATTTCTCTTTCGTTAACTTTTATTGTTTTACTTGTTTCGGTAATGATTTCTTTTACACGATTGATTTTTATATCAATTTCGTCAATGCGTCCTAAAGCTGTTTTTTGCTTCGCATAAACAGTGGTCAAACGTGCCGCAATATCGCTTAACTCGTTTTTCGTTTGCTCATTAAGGTGCATCATACCTTCCATAGTGCCTTGCTCGCCGTCTATTATTGTGCGAGCCTCGGTCATTTGTTTAAGACGAGTCTGAGCTTCAGACAATCTTAGCTTTGCGTTGTCTACGCTTTTTTTGATTTCTTTCATTTCCGTTTCCGTGCGGACAGTGTCGTTGCTTATTTCCAGTAAATAATTTGTGCCTTTGTCCGTTTCGATAGCCCTTAAATAATTTGCCACGGTTTCGTTTGTGTTCTCGTGTATCAATTGATTGTAGTGGTCTACAATATTGCGTTTCTCATCGTTTAGCGAATTTATCTCAGACTGGTTGATGTCAATATGGCGCTGTATCTCATCCAATGCGCCCGTGATGCGAGCCGCAAGCTCCACCGCTTTTTGTTTTTCTTCATTTCTGCTTTTCAGGGTGTATTCTAAGCTAGTGATTTCATCGTCTTCCAAATCGTTTTCTACAGCATAAACAGCGGTTGCGTCTTGATAAATTTTTTGGCTGTTAATAAGCACTTGGCGTTTAAATTCTTCGCCTTTGATTTTTCTTTTCTTATTGAGTTCGTTTTCCAATGCGTCGCTTGACTGGGTTATTCCTGTAAGCTGATAATTTGCGTTTTCTCTCGCACGGTAAAGATTTCGCATTTTTTCTTTTAGAGAAGAATTTACTATATTAAGTTTTTCGAGTTTGAAATCCAATACCGCCATTATGGTTTCTCTTGCTTTATATGGCGAAACCGCATGATCCAAATCCATAATATTTCTAAACTGTCTTGTTTGTGTGACAAGGAGTTTTTCGCGTGAGTCTATTTGATTTTCTTTAACGGTTATTTCCGCTTTGTATTTTTCTATCTGGGATTCTAGTTCGTCTATTTTTGCATTTATGCGTACGGATTCGAGTAAATCGGCAAAGCCCTTGTCGGGATCGGTAAACTCGTCCATATTAGCTTTTATCTCTGCGATTGCGTCGTCAAGCGAATTTAGTCCGTTTTTCAAAGTAACTTTCTGCGCTTCCAATTCGCTCATTTGCGAATTCAGTTTTGTTAAATTTTCGGTTAGCTTTGTATTTCTTTCCGTAAGTTCTTTTGAACGGGTGAGCTGAGCTTCCACCGCTTGCACGTTTACTCTGTTTGTTATTATTTTATATAAGGCTCTTTGCTTTTCATCAAGTTGTTTTGTGACTGAGGCATACTCGCTTTCATACCAATCCAGCTCTTTTTGGCTTTCTTCACATTGCGTTGCAAGACCTTTAAGCTGGTCGTTCAATCCGTCCAGTGTTTTTAGTTTTGGCACGATAAAAGCAACATTGTCGTAATCCACAAGCTGTTTGCGTTTTGTATCGATAAAAGCCTTTTTTGATTCCAGTTCTTTCAGCTGGTCTCGTGCGGAAGCAAGTTCTTTTGTCAGTCCGTAACTAGCACTCTCCGCCAGTCTGTTTTGAAGCTCGACAAATTTTGCTTTGACTTTTTCCGCAACGTCCTGTCTTAACTCCAAATCCCCTACTGCAAACTCTATATCACGCTGATTCACAACAAGCGTATCTCTAAGCTGTTTTTCAATTTCCTGCTGTTTTGCTTTTATTTCTTCATCTATTATTGCAAATTGAGAAAAATCACCTTTTTCGCAAAAGCCCGCCAAGTTTTCCGATGTGATAAAGCATCGGTTCAAAATTTCAGATGGGTCTCCGCCCAAAACCGCACGCAGATATGGAGGCACATCCTTACCTGTGGCTGCCTCAATCATTTTATTTTCGCTGTCCAGCTTTCGCACCGTAAAAACCGTTTCGCCGTCTTTACGATTTTTTATTATATTGTAGACGACGTCGCCTTCCAAAAAATCTACGGAAATGTCAAAATTTCCGTAATCAATACCGCTAAAAACGTCTTTCAACAAATACATCAAAACTGCGCCTCTGCTCGACACAAGCTTTGATTCTTCGTTTAAATCGCCCAGCGTAAATTTGTAGGCTTCTTTAGTTTTCGGATTTTTGGCTTGAACGTTGACAAGTCTCATCTAAGTTTCTCCGATTTTTGCTTTTACAAAAAGTAATGTATTTCTCTTGTTTTTGGCTCTTTTATATGTTAAAATTTAGTAACCTAAACAGGTTTAGCCTCACCTATGGCTATTCTATATTATTGTAATATAATTTATCAAAATAATCAATACTTTGAGGTAAAAATGCACTTTTGTGAGCTTTCTATCGATATTAATGGGTCGTCGTATACTGTAGTCGAAAATTCTTTTATCACACAATTTATGCCTGACGCACCCCCACGTTATACCGAAGTCTATCTTTATGGACTTTTACTTTGCTCACGCCAAAACGAAAATTCGTTGCAAAATCTTTGTGCAGCCCTAAACCTTACACCCACCGACGTTAAAACTGCTTTTACCTACTGGGAAGAGCTTGGGTTGGTTTCCATTATCGGTTCAGACGATTTCAAGGTCGTATATATGCCGATAAAAACCACCGTAAGTTTGCTCAAAAAAATCAAACCCGGAAAATATTTTGAATTCAACAAAAAAATGCAAAACATACTTGTTGAACGTATGATTCCCGTGAATGAATATAACGAGTATTATGTTTTTTTGGAGACGACAAACTTCGAACCCGAAGCTCTTGTGGAGGTGGCGGAATACTGCGCCAAACAAAAAGGTAAAGACATTTCATATCAGTACATTCTAACCGTTGCCCGCAATCTTGCGACACACGGAATAAAATCCGCTACACTGGTGAAAGAAACGCTGAAATCC
This sequence comes from Clostridia bacterium, assembly GCA_035399325.1. Classification (GTDB taxonomy): domain Bacteria; phylum Bacillota; class Clostridia; order Christensenellales; family CAG-314; genus JAQUSX01. The sequence goes on from DAOPIV010000018.1 coordinate 7,449, forward strand.
CGTTCCGATTATTCCATCGATGTTAAAATGATTTTAAAATCTATGGGAAGTCGTCGTCAAATAGAGGCAGCGGACGAACAGCTTTATGAAAAATGGACAAAAGATTTTGGTTTTGCGTTTGATGTAATCATCGTCGTGGCAAAAACTGTTAAATACGGCGGAATGAAAACTTTGGACAGCCTTATGTGCGAATATTACAAACAAAAGCTGTTTTCCGTCAAAGAAATCGAAAACTACACCAAAACAAAAGACCATTTATATACTCTTGCGAAACAAATCAATGCCACTATTGGAGTCTATTACCAAACTCTAGATATGGTAGTTACAGAATATATTCATCCTTGGCTAACAAAAGGCTATGATGATGACACATTGATTGCTATCGCAAAATATTGTTTCAAAAGCGGAATTCGAACCTTAGAAGGTATGAATACCGCCTTAAACCGCTTTTACAAAATGGGCATAATAACGCAAGCGGCTATCGACCAGTATATTATCGAAATCGTACACACTGACGAGCATATCCGAGAAATTTTATCGGCAGCGGGAATATTGCGACGGGTGACAAATCAGGATAGAGCAAATTTCAAAATTTGGACAACCGAATGGCATTTGTCGGAAGAAATCATAAACTATGCGGCTCAAATATCAAAAGGTACCCTAAACCCCACCGCATATATGTGCAAAGTGCTTACGGACTACAAAGAGCGTGGCGTAAAAACGGTCGAGCAGGCAGAAAAATCAATTGACACAAAATCCGCCGCCAGCGTTTCATTTGATTACAAACAAAGGGATTATACCGACGAACAGCTTCGCACCTTGTTTGATAATCTTGACGATATTGAGGTATAAAAAATGAAAGAGCAAATATACGCCAAAGCCTATGAAATATTGCGTAAACGCAAAGAGAAAGCTGAGCGTGACGCAGACGCAAAAGTCGAGTATCTCAATACCTTACCCGATTTTTATGAAAACGAAAAAAACATCAATATAATTACTTCAAAATGCGGAATAGCGCAAGCAAAAAAAGAAAACTGCGATAAAGAAACTGCGGAAAAAGCAAGATTGTTAGAAATCCGCAAAAAACTACTACTAAAGTACGGTTTTAGTGAAAAAGATTTACAGCCCGCATATTTTTGCCCGAAATGTTCGGACACAGGATTTTATGGAAAAACAGAATGTCAATGTCTGAAAAATATTTTGACAGAATTGCTCGTTGAAGACAGCCAGGTTTTCTTTGCAAGTTCTCTCGAAAGTGTTGATTCAAAAAACCAAAAAGCTTATTATTTTGCCAAAGAGTTTTGCGATAAATACCCTAATGTGGCTAGAAAAAATATTATTTTGAGCGGCAAGACAGGAACGGGCAAAACTTATCTGGCAAGCGCTATAGCCCGCTCATTGATGGAAAAACAAATACCCGTTTTGTTTTTAACAGCTAACTCGCTTTCAAAAAAACTTTTGGATATTTTTTTATCAAAAGAAAACAGCGATATACTTGAAGACATATTGACACAGCAAGATGTTTTAGTTATTGACGATTTGGGCTCAGAACCTATGCGCAAAAACGTCACTGTCGAATACCTTCTTTCTTTGCTAAATGACCGTGCGTTATCAGGCAAAACTACAATCATAACTACAAATTTGGATTTCAAAGATTTACAAAACAGATACGGCGAAAGATTTATGTCTAAACTTGCCGATGATAAAAATTATTACAGAATAGAGATGACCGACTCCGATAAACGCTTTAAAATGAAATAAATTTAGGAGAAGATAAAATGGAACATACGAATGTGACTATTGTTATGGAAAGCGGCGATGAAATGACCGTTGAACTTTACCCCGAACACGCCCCTATCACCGTTGCAAATTTTTTAAAACTTGTTAAACAAAACTTTTATGACGGCTTGATTTTTCATCGAGTAATAGAAAACTTTATGATTCAAGGCGGCGACCCGACAGGTACTGGCAGCGGCGGTTCGGATGAAGAAATAAAAGGTGAATTTACCTCAAACGGTGTAAAGAACACGCTCAAACACACCGAAGGCGTAATAAGCATGGCAAGAAGCAACGACCCCAATAGTGCGTCAAGTCAATTTTTTATTATGCACAAAACGTGCCCGCATCTTGACGGGAACTATGCCGCTTTTGGCAAGGTGATAAACGGACAAGAAGTGGTCGATAAAATAGCAAAAACAAAAACCGACGCCTATGACCGCCCGAAACAGGAACAAAAAATCAAAACGATAAAAATTTTGTAAAAATATCATAAAAAATACCCCAAAATGCCCATTTTGCTTACAAAATGGGCGTCTTTTTTTTCAAAAGTATTTACTTGGCTGCTAAAAAATGGTAAAATACCTATATACCAAATAGGAGGGTTTTTCATGAATAAAGCTGAATTTATCAAAGCTATCGCTGACCAATCGGGTTTATCGATAAAAGACGCAGGTGCGGCTTTTGATGCTATGACCGAAGTAATCGCTAAAACGATCAAAAAAGACAAAATTCAACTCTCTGGGTTCGGCACTTTCGAACTTAAACACAAGCCCGCAAGAGAAGGAATCAATCCTTTGACCAAACAAAAAATCAAAATCGCAGCTTGCTACACTCCCGGTCTGAAATTCGGTAAATCTTATAAAGAGAAATTTAATTAATTTTTTACAAAAAAAAGAAAGCGTCGTTTAAATACGGCGTTTTTCTTTTACAAAAATTTATTTATCAATTTGTATTTTTTTCAAGTGATTATCTTCAAAATTCTTCAATCAAGTATAGTGTAATATAAAAATGGAAAAAATTTATACAATAAAAAATCAACTTTTCGGGAAATAAAATCATGAAAAAAACAAAAATATTAATTTTTATAATATGTATGATTTTTTGTGTAATAGGATTTGCGGCGTGTGAAAAAGACAACGCTGACGAATTGAATGCACTAAAAAATCAACTTAGTCAAGCAAATTCCCAAATTGCGTCTTTACAAAGTCAGCTTGAAGATGCAAG
>DAOPIV010000018.1:10551-16081 GCA_035399325.1 Clostridia bacterium
ACGTTGGTATTGTTTCGGGCTACCTTAATACGGCGGCTCTGTCATTAGGCTACGGCACTCGGTATTTTATGTCAATAGCTTTACCAAAAGATAACGGTCAGTTTGACAGTGGTGCAGTGGGCTATGATGTGACTGCATACGCAGAAAGTTTTCAATACGAGAACGGCAGTACGGGAGAAATGATAAACGTAAGCGGAAATTGCAAATTTGTTTGCGCTATTGTCATAGGTACTGTCGATTTGCAAGCAAGCACTAGTGTAACCGATACTGTTTATCCAGACAACTGGTCGATTTGGCTTGCCCCTCAAGAAGCTTAACAATTCCCCTTTTTTATGAGGATTTGGTATTTATTTTTAAAATTTTGTTGTTTCAATAAGTGTTAATTTTCAATGGTTTTGAGTTAAAAACTAATGAAATTTTACAAAACGAAACCAAATTTATTTACTTTCCCTGTAATCAAATGTATAATGATTACGGAGATAAATAATGAGTAGCGATTACGATTTGTTATACAAACAACTTACATCACTCTTAGAAGACGAAAGGCATTTTATGCCGAACATTGCCAACACCTGCGCTTTGATTTACGGTAATTTAAGTAATATCAACTGGTGCGGTTTTTATTTTGTAATTGGCGGCGAACTTGTTTTGTCGTCTTTTCAAGGAAAACCCGCTTGTATGAGAATACCTCTTAGTAAAGGCGTGTGCGGTACGGCGGCTTCTCAAAACAAAACAATGGTTGTGGATGACGTTCACAAGTTTTCGGGGCATATTGCATGCGACTGTGAAAGCAAATCGGAAATTGTCGTTCCCATTCGATATAACAACAAGGTTATCGGCGTTTTTGACGTTGATAGCCCAATTTATAATCGATTTACCAATAATGAAAAAATCTTTTTTGAAAAGATTTGTAAATATTTAGAAACAAGCTGCGATTTTGACAATATAAAATAGTCCATCGGGCTTTTTTTATGCTTTGACAAAGGCAGTAGCCGTTTGACAATAACAAAGATATATGTTACAAAATAAATGCGGCAACGCACTATTTTTATGCCGCAAAAAATAAAAGGAGCAAAATTAATGATTTCACAAAAAATGACTGAATTGGGCAAAAAAAGGTCTACTATTAGGGAGATTTTTGAATACGGAAAAATAAGAAAATCAGAAATAGGCGAAAAAAACGTATTTGATTTTAGTATCGGAAACCCCAGCGTTGAAGCTCCACAATGCGTGAACCAAGAACTGAAAAGAATTTTGACTGAAACCGAGTCGGTAAAACTGCACGGATATACTTCCGCACAAGGCGACTATGTTACACGTAAAGCTATTGCGGATTTTGTGAACAAAAAAGAAAATGCTTCCCTCGATCCAAACCTGATATATATGAGCGTGGGAGCGGCTGCCGCTTTGTCGATATGCTTTCATGCAATAACACTGCCCGAAGACGAAATCATTGTATTCGCTCCGTATTTTGCGGAATACAAAGTGTTTATCGAAGGAGCAAATGCAAAATTTGTCGTGTCTCCAACTGACAATATTAATTTACTGCCAAATTACGAAATATTTAAAACCAAAATCACAAAACACACCAAAGCGGTTGTGATAAATTCTCCAAACAACCCGAGCGGTGTCGTTTATAAAGAAGACGTTATCAAAAAACTTGCTGAAATTTTGGATGAAAAACAAAATGAATATGGTCACCCGATTTATATTATCTCAGATGAACCATACAGAGAACTCGTTTATGACGGAATAAAAGTGCCTTTTATTACAAACTATTACCAAAACAGTCTTGTTTGTTATTCTTTTTCCAAGGTCTTATCATTACCTGGTGAAAGAATAGGTTACATAGCGGTAAATCCAAAAATGCCTGAAGCCACAGATATGTATGCGGCAATTTGCGGTGCGGGACGAAGTCTTGGTTATATTTGCGCCCCAAGTATTTTTCAAAAACTTTTACCAAGCGTTTTGGGCGAAACAAGCGACCTAAGCATATACAAAGAAAACCGTGATATTTTATATAAATCTTTGACAGAATACGGTTTTAGATGCGTGCATCCGGACGGAGCTTTTTACTTGTATATGCAGACACCCGAGCCTGACTCTATCGCATTTGCCGAAAAAGCAAAAAAATACGAAATTTTAATGGTTCCAGCAGATGACTTTGGCTCAAAAGGCTATGTTCGTATTGCCTACTGCGTCACAACTGAACAAGTCAAGGACTCCTTGCCCTACTTCAAAAAACTTGCGCAGGAATACGGATTGACAAAATAAATTTAATAATCAACTTCACAAAACAAAAAATAACCGGCTAAATTTTGTCGGTTATTTTTATTTATGAAAAAGTGTTCACATATTGATTTTTAACAACTTTTTAATGAAATTTGTCGAAATAAGCTTACTCGCCTATATATTTATTTATAAGTTCATATGTGCTTTTAATCCCGTCGATATGGGTACGCTCGTATCCGTGAGAAGCGTACACGCCAGGTCCTATCAATGCGTGTTTTATATCCACGCCCGCCGAAAGCGATGCGTCCGCATCCGATCCGTAATAAGGATAAATATCCACAGCATAATCAAGTTTGTTTTCTTTGGCTAAGCGAATAAGTTTTGTAGTCATTTCATAATTAAACGGTCCGTGAGAATCTTTGGCGCAAATGCTTACCTTTTTTTCAGTACACTCAAGTCCGTTTCCAATGCAGCCCATATCAACGCAAAGTATTTCATCCGCCGTAAAAGGCAAATTTGCACAGCCATGTCCGACTTCTTCATATACAGTGATGTACAAATATACTTTTCTTGGCAGATTGATTACATTATCCGCAACGTGTTTTGCATAACCAAGCAAGACAGAGACACTCATTTTGTCGTCAATAAATCTGCTTTTTATGTAGCCGCTTTCAGTTACCACAGTTCTCGGGTCAAAACATACAAAATCGCCTACAGCTATGCCAAGCTTTTGCGTTTCCGCTTTGGTGTCACAGTTTTCATCCAGCAAAATTTCTATGTTATCAAAATCCCGACACGTTTTTGCATATTCGGCATTAACATGGGAAGAAGCATTGACAAGCTGACAGCAGCCGTCGTATACCTTACCTGTGCGTGTAAACACTTTGCAGTTTTCCGTTTCAATGTTATTTGCCTGCAAACCGCCGATGCGAGTAATACGCAGTCTGCCGTTACCCTTTATTTCCGCAACCATTCCGCCCAAAGTATCAATGTGCGCCGCCAACACTATTGGGTCGCCGTTGCCGCCCAAATCCGCCGCTACACAACCTTTTTTTGTAATCCAAGTTTTAAAGCCCATTTTTTCGAGTTGTTCTTTTGTGTACTTTGCTGCGTCGTGAGTAAAACCGCTTGGACTGTGTATTGATGTCAGTTTTTTAAATTGCTCAAGTATGTATTTCATATAAAATATTCTCCTTTGTTTTAGTATAATCTATTGAGTCGTGAGTGTAAACCCAAAATATCAAAAAATTATTCTTATTTTACCTTTGTTAATTTAATTTTCTCGATTTTACAAATAATCAAAAAAACATATCAACAAAAAACCGACATTTTTATGTCGGCTTTTCATATGAATATATGTTCATTCTTATGTATTATCTAAATCCTCCAAATATAAGCTCTCTAATGAGTTCGTATTTACCCAGTGAGTTTGCCATTCTGCCGTCCGCTACCTGAATGACATAATAAGCAATACTTTCCATTAAGCTACCCCACACAACAGCATAATCGCTATTTGATAATGTATTTGTTAAATTGCCTTTAGTTACAATTTTTTTACAAATTTCAATTTGTTTGTGTGAAGGTTTGATATCATGAACATTTTTACCGCTATAACGATATCCGCAAAAATACTTTGCCTTGTCTACGTTCTCCACCAGTTTAACAAAGAATTTTTCCCATTTCTCTCCTGTTAAAGTGTTGTCAAGCAAGGAATTTTCAATAATAATGTCTATAACATTGTTTGTCCATTCACACACATATAAATAAGCTTGCAACAGCAAATTTTGTTTGTTTTGAAAATAAACAAAAACTGTGGCGTCTGTAATATCGCAACAGTCAGCAATTTTCCGTGCGGTAACGTTGCCAATTCCTTCGTTTGCTCCGATTTTTATTACGGCTTTGATGATACATTCGTCTATATTATATAAAGTGCGTCTTGCCACAGTTTTCCTCCCTTATGTTGTAAAAAAAACAAAAATAGGGTGCAGTTGCATCCTATTTTTGAGTAATGTATCTTTAGTATAATATAAACGCAACTGGCTGGCATTCCGATAAACGGTTTAGCCCCTTTAGCTTTGTGTCGCTATCTTTCGATAGGTTTACCATTTTTTAGACGAATGTTTTCGCCTAGTTTTATTCTAACATTGAGTAAATGTAGTTGTCAATAAATATGTTAATTTTGTTTGAAAAATAATTCTATTTATTTCTTTCTTTGGCCAAAATTGCGTAAAAATTTGCACTTTCCCATTTTGGTGTGCCGTCGGGATTATTTACAAAAGTGATTGTTTCAATAAAATGTCCCTCTTTACGCATCCCCAGTCTTTCCAAAAGTTTATTGCTACGCACATTATTGTCAGCCGTATAAGCTACTATTCGGCGAGCATTCAATGTGTCAAAAGCATAGTCCATCAAAGCTTTTGCACTTTCAAAGGCGTACCCTTTGCCTTCGTATTTTTCATTAAAATTCCAGCCTATATCAAAGGTGCCGTATTCACCTTTTTGCAGATATAGATTGCCGATGAGTTTATGCTCACAGCTTAGTTCTACTGCATAAAAAGTTTCACTTTCCGAGCGTTTTTTTGCTTCCGCTATTGCTTCTTCCATAGTCGTAATTTTTTCGGGCACAAAACAGTCCACTCTGGGCTTTATTAAATATTCCAACAGGTCGCTTGCATCACTTTCTTCAAATTTCCTTATCAAAAGTCTTTCTGTTTTTATCAATTTTTTTAAAACTCCTTTATAGGCTTATTTGCTACTGTAAAAATCATAATGAAAACAAATCCTAGCGTACAGAACAAATACAAAGCACCTAAACCGAGATACTTTAGAATAACTCCGCCTAAAAACAGCGCAATGGGTACTAGTCCTTGCGAACCAATACTAAGCAAACTGAAAACCTTAGCTTGATATTGACGATCGATTTTCACCATCATAACAGACATAATAGGCACGTTTATATAACTAACGATTACGCCTATTGCAAACATTAGACACGTAAGAAGAATTAGATATAAGTTTAAATTCACGCCTGACTCAACTAAAATATAAAACAATGCGACTGCAATTGCCAAAACAGCGGCTATGGCTATAGTACCTATTTTTAAAGTTTTTCCACATTTTTTTGACAACGCCTTTACGCTAAGAATAGCGCCCATTATTATTGAGCCAAGTGAAAGAGCCATTCCGGTTATACTACTCCACATCTCAGGTTTAATAATATCTTTAAACAAATAATTCTCGTTTGCAACATATGTTTTTATAAAATAAGGCATGCCGTTACTATAAAACGGGGAAAAAA
>DAOPIV010000019.1:0-9582 GCA_035399325.1 Clostridia bacterium
TACTTTTCCCGATACTATCGCGCAACCGTTTTTCTATGCTCTTGCAAGGTATTTCACGTGGCTGCAAAAAGGTCGTTATTCAACTTTCCTACCCCGGCGACGAAGTGGGCAATCCGCTCATTGATATTTCCGCAGTAGACAATGCGAATGTTGACCCTTACCGTGACAGCTTTACCGAAAGCGAATTTGTTGCAAAATTTGGCAAACCTTTGCACCCGTTTACACAAGTAAACTATATTGATTTTTACAAATCAATATGCCCCAACTGCGAAATCGTAATCTCAAACCGTCCCGACTATATTCTCAATTACACAAAAACTGTCATCGTTTGCGATATTCACAAACGTGCTCGTACAAAATCTCAGCTTGTTAAAGCAGGAGCTCAAAAAGTACTTGCTCTTGACGAAATTATGACATCATCCGTCGACGGTAGCGGTTACAATGAAAAATTCGGACTTCTCGGCAGCAACCTTGCCACTGAAAACAGCGTAAAACTTTTCCCACGTGATGCGGAAAGTTTTGTTGAAAAACTCGAAAAATCACTTTTCGAAAGAACAGGCACTCGTCTTCAAGTTATGGTATACGGCGACGGTGCATTCAAAGACCCTATCGGCGGAATTTGGGAATTGGCTGACCCCGTTGTTTCTCCCGCTCACAGCAAAAGCCTTATCGGAAGCCCCAACGAATTGAAACTTAAATACATAGTTGACACTGACTTAAAAGATTGCGTGAAAGGCGAAGCTGAAGACAAAATGAAAGAAATGATTCGTCATAAGGGCGACACTATGGGACAAATGTGCGGACAAGGCACAACCCCCAGACGCTTGACGGACTTACTTGGCAGTTTGTGCGACCTAACCAGCGGCAGCGGCGACAAAGGCACGCCTATCATTTGGATCAAGGGTTATTTTGATAATTACGCAAACGACTAATAAATTTTTGTTCAAATTTCCTTTATCTCAATAAAATAGCAAGATTTTTTAAACTCAAAACAAAAAGGACGGATATTCCGTCCTTTTTCATTATAAAAGAAAAAACGGAAATTACAATCAAAATCCGTTTTTTATTTGTATTAAATATGTACTATATTACGCTTCTTTTTTTGTTTTAGCTTGTTTTTTCGCAATTTTTTCTGCCAAAATTCTGTCTTTTTCAATTTCGGCGTCAACCTTTGCATCGTGATATTCTTCTTCCAAATTTTCGATATTGGATAATAGTCTCTTTACCAAATGAAAAGATTTGCCAAAATACAATCCGTCGCATATTCTTTCGTCTGCAGAAACGCCCAAAGTTAAAATCTTTTTCGCAACGATATTTCCGTCTTCTTCCACTACGGCTTTCATATTTTCTTTGCCCATAGCAACAAATAAACTCGTAGTACCAAAATCGTAACAATGATGAACGATGGTATTAGTTTTTATAGATTTTAGGTTTGTGATAAAAAAGCTGGTGTGGAAAGGACTGATGTCTTCGAAAGATTTTGGCATTATATTGTGTCTGTCCATATTTCTAAGCAATCCCACCAGCATTTTTGCGCCAAAAACAGGCATTCCGCCTATGCTGTTTGCTTTGTGCTGGGTTGCGTTTACCTGTCCCGCCGAAGCTATGTTTGTCGTTATTATTTCGTCCAGTTTGTCTCTTATTTGTTTTATCGTTTCATAACCCAAAAAAGTATGTTTTATGGTTATTTCGTCAGCTTCGTCTTTTAACGTCTGCTTGATTGTGAAAGATACGGTAACACGGTGTCTTTCATACAGACGGCAGTTCATCGTGTATCGGTTAAGCTGGGGACGCATAGCCATAGTGCGAACCAAAGCGGCTATCATAATATGCATATAATTGTATTTTTCGCCTTCTTCCTTTTTGCGGGCGATAAATTTATCAATCGATTCGCAATCCAAATCCAAAAAAGTATAATTTGTAGCGTCGTAACGGCGGGGCATAATAGCCATTGCCACGCTGAAAGTGGGGTCAAGATTTTTTACCAAAAACGCATCACGTCTTTTTTTCATTGCTTTTCTCCTATAAAGTATAATAATTACCATACTATATTAGCAAATTAGATTGCGTTTTACAAGTCGTTTTGCGTGAAAATGTCTATTATTTTTTTAAAGCTCGTCTGTGTTTTTGTCTAGGTCTTCTTCTTTATTTACAAAACCTCTACCGACAACTTCTTTAACCCTAACAACATAAGCGAATGCGCTGGGGTCTGTTTCTCTCATAATTTTTCTTGCCAAGCTTAACTGGCGTCTATTCATAACGCAAATAAGCTTGGTTTTGTTTGTTAATGAATACATACCCGTTATACTCACTGCTGTTACTCCGTGATGAAGCTCTTTCATAAGCTTTTGAGCCACTTCTTCAGGTTTTTCGGTAACAATTTCCACTGCGATAGCTGAGGAATACCCACGAAAAATTTGCTCTTCGGTAATTTGCGAACAAAACAGTGTGACAATGGAAAATACAAAAATATCAAAATTTTGCAACGCAAGTGCGCCGACAATAATCGTACCTACCGATACATACAAATTTATTCGCATTAATGATTTTGACGAGGATTTGCGTATCAACAGAGAAACAATGTCGCTTCCGCCCGTAGAACCTTGTACGGAAAGCATCAGCGGCAAAGCCAGTCCCGATAACGCTCCGCCTATTATTGCGTACAATACTTTGTACTCAGCCGCTGTTGTGCCGAGAAATTCAGCTAAATTTAGATAGTCAATTATCCACATAAAAGCAGCCGTCACGAATACGTTTGCCAAAGTTTTCCAAGTTAAGCGTCTGCCCAAAGCAAAATATGCGGCTATAAGCAACGGAATATTTAGTATTACAAGCCAATATGCGGCACGGAAAATTTCGCCTGTAAAGAGCAAATTTAGCGTTCCTGCGATACCAAGCACGCCGCCCACCAAAATATTATTCGGCAACAAAAACAGCTGCATAGCAACCGCTCGTAAAAGCGATGACAAAGTAATCATTGCGATAATGTTTAAAATATTCTTTTTCATTATTTCCACCTATATTTGCTGTTAAAGCCCGGACGGGTAATAACGTCGTCCACTCTCATTGTAAAACTAAAACTTCCGGGGTCTATTTCTTTTATCCATTTTTTCAAAGCGGGAATTTGTCTTTCCTGAACGACAACCATTAGCATTGATTTTGGCTGAAAGCCCTCATATTGCGGAGTAATGCCTTTTACAAGCGTCATACTCACGCCCCTTTTAAGGTGTTCCAAAATGCTTTTTGACATTTCTTCACCTTTTTCGGTGATTATTACAAATTTTTGAGCAGGGTCAAAACCACGGGATAAAATACGGTAAGTAGCCGATGAAACATAGCTAAGCGCAAGCGAATAAACCACTATCCAAAAATCATAAAAGACTCCTGTACCCGTGAAAAAGCCCCCGACACCCATAATGAATAAATTGAAAATAAAAAGCAGATTCCCAGGGTCTACGTCAGGATTTTTTTTCATAACAAGTCGTGCCACAATCTCCGTGCCGCCGTTGCTTCCGCCCACAGAAAACGCAAGTTTCAGTGAAATGCCGCCCAAGATACCGCTCAAAAAAACGCAGACGAGTTTGTCGGAAGTAAATACAGGCAGTGAAACAGCATCAAACAGCATCATAAACAATGTCGCCAAAGTCGCCGAAACCACAGTTTTTATAGAAAAGTCTTTATTCAAAAAAATCAATGCCAAAGCTAGAAGCGGCAAATTTAGTAAATAAAAACCGTATTTTGCATCAAGTATCCCGCAAAATTCCAATATCGCCGCAATGCCGCTAACTCCGCCCGGCACAAATTTATTTGGCAAAATAAAAACGTGCATGTAAATAGCGATAAGCAATGCCGCAAGGGTGATTGCGCCGTATTCTTTAACTATTTGAAAAAAGCTTTTTTTCATAGTAATAAATGTATCAAAGTCAAAGGCAAAAGTCAATACAACTTAACATGCAAAAAAAATATTTTTTAACAATTTTACTTAGATAATAATACCTCTAATTTTAATAAAAAATGCCTAATATAGTGAGCCAATTTGAAAAAAATGAAAAGATAAAATTTTTATGCAAAATCTATTATTAAATAAAAAAATACAAAAAAACCGCCCCTGCTATCAAAGGGGCGGTTGCCTTATTTACTAAACATTTTGTCTAATGAAACATGCAAAGAATCTATTACTTTATCGATGGTGTCGCTGTCGATTATACCGCCTAGCAAAGCAATAAGATTTTCCTTTTTGGTTTCATCTGTTGCGTTTTCGGTGTAAATAGTACTGGCGTTAGCCGCAATGGTACATATTTCACCGACAAATTCCTTTTCACTTAGAGTGCCGTCGACAAGACGCTTTTTTGCGTCTGTCAACGATAAAAGTTGATTGTAAAAAAGATTAAAAACGTCGCTTTTTAGTAGTTGTTTTAGACTTGTGCCATTCAGCAATGACACAAGTTTGTAAATAGCCATAGAAAGCGCGCCCATAGTCAATGTTTCAACTAAAACGAAAGAAATTTGTTCCCCTGCCGATGAAAATTCCATAACAAAGCTCGCCACGCCCGATATTATTGCCCCTAATACAAACGGCAAAACAGTACACGGGTCGAAAGAGTTTGTCAAATCAATTTTCAGTTTGGGCAAAAGTTTTTTGATAAGGCTGGTTAGCAAGCAGCATACAACAGCTCCTCCGACAAGAAGCAAGTTTTCACCGCTTGAAAGTGAAAGAATGGTTTGGATAACAGAGTTAAATTCCATTAATATCGCTACCTCCCGTTAATAAATTTTTCACGGAAATGGCGCAACCCCGAAAAATTCCATTCTTGCAAAAAAAACGCCGCATTTATTTGCGACGCTTTCATTTTAGCATTGATTTTTTACTTTTTAGAATATATGTGCCAAAAATTTGTTTTTTTAACTGCAACCCAATTTACTTTTTTTCATTGCTAGACATATCAAGAGCTATTTGATAAATCTCATTTTTGTTAACCTTACGGTCTTTTGCTGTTTTTTTGACTGCCTCATTTTTTGAAAAGCCTTGACTAATATAAAAATTTATATGTTCTTCTATAGACATATCAATAAATTCGTTATTCTTGTCAGCATCCACCACAATCACGAATTCACCTTTCGTAACGTCGATTTCAATGTCTTTTAAATTGCCAAAATAAACGCTTTCATACATTTTTGAAATTTCTCTCGCAACGCACACTTTGCGTTCTCCCAAAACCGAATAAAGATATTTTAGGTCGTCGCCCACATCATGAACTGACGAATAAAAAATAAGGACTTGTTTTTTCGGCAATGTTTCCATTAAACGTTGTCTGTCAATATTTTTTTCGGGCAAAAATCCGACAAATGTGAACGGAGCGGAGAACCCCGACAACACGAAAGCGTTTACCAAAGCACACGCCCCCGAAATAACCGTATAACTGATTTTTTTTGCATTGAGTTCATTAACCAAAACATTTCCAGGGTCGGAAATACACGGCATTCCCGCATCGGTAATCACGGCTATTTTTTTACCATTATTGACGTCATCCAAAATATTTTGAACAGCGCTTTTTTCATTAAATTTGTGATATGCCGTAAGCGGTTTTGTTATATCGTAGCGATTCAGCAATATTTTTGCGTGACGGGTGTCTTCACAAAAAATCGTGTCCACGCTCTTCAATATTTCCACAGCCCGAAAAGTGATTTCATCCAAATTCCCGATTGGGGTGGCTACAAAATACACACTATATTCAATCATTTTTTTCTCCGTAAAGGTCTTGCACAGTTTTTGTATATTTGCCGTTTTCATCAAAAATTATAATGTCAGGCAGGATTTTTAACCCTTTTCCGCCGTTTTTACTACCCCTTACCAAAACAAGATTTGGCGTTTGGTTTATTCTTGGGCGAATAAAACATATTTCTTTCGGCTCTATTTTGTTTGATGACATTTCACAAAAAATCTCAGACAATCTCTCTGTTTGATGCACCAAAAACAACGAACCGTGGTTGCCAAGCAATTTTGCCGCAGATTGGATTAACTCCGACAATGTTATTTTTATTTCTTGTCTTGCGATTGCTTTTGTTTCGCTTTCGATAGGTAACACCGAACCTACTTTCATATACGGAGGGTTTGACACAACGGCGTCGTAATTACCGCCAAGAATCTCGTAGCAGTTTTTTACATCGCCATTTAATACCTTTATTACATCGCCTTGATTATTCATTTCGACCGTACGATTCGACATATCAGCCAGAGTCGGCTGTATTTCCACCGCATCAATGGATTTTGGTTTAGCCTTATATGCAATCAAAGTGGAAATAACTCCGCTGCCGCTCCCAAGTTCCACCACACGCTTTCCCTTGACATTTTTCACAAAATTCGCCAAAAGCACAGCGTCTGTGGTAAAACGATAGCCGTCTGTTTGCTGAATTATTTTTAGTCCGCCGACTTGCAAGTCTTCTATTTTTTCGTTTGGCAAAATTTTTGTCATAGATTGATTTTAAATTTATTTTACTCTATTGTCAACACAAAAAAATACCGCTCGGTATTTACCGAACGGTTAAAGATTTGAGTGTTAGCCTTCTTTTATCGCGCTAACGGGACATTGAGCTGCGCATGTTCCGCAACTTACGCAAGCATCTTCGTTGATAACATAACTGCCGTCACCTTCGCTTATTGCGTCGGTCGGACAAACGGATTGGCAACTGCCGCAGGAAATACATTCAGACGGAATGATTTTGTATGCCATAGAGTTTACCTCCTTTTGTACTAAAAATATTGTAGCACTTGAGGACTAATTTGTCTAACATTTACAATGCTTTAAATAACAAAAAATTAATCGATAATAGACTTGATTTCATCGTCCACATAGTCGTCGTCATTGCTTTGAGCGATCACGACAGTGGTCGTAATATCTTTTACAAAGTATTCTTTCATTTCCTTGTCGCCGCTTGGTAAAGCAATAAAAGCCTTAACTTTTTGACGCAGTAAATCAACCGATTGCACAATTCCTTTTCCGTCGGGCGTACCTATTTCCGAACCTATTGCAGGCATAAATTTTGTAGTTTCTGCGTAATGATCGTTTTCGTATTTTAGGCAGCACATAAGTCTTCCGCACAGTCCTGATATTTTTGTAGGATTGAGTGAAAGTCCTTGGGTCTTAGCCATTTTTATACTTACACGCTCAAAATCGCCCATATGCTCGTTGCAACAGCACGGTCTTCCGCACGGTCCAAGCCCGCCCAAAAGTTTGCATTCGTCTCTTATACCAATCTGACGAAGTTCTATTCTCACTCTAAAAACGCTGGCAAGGTCTTTTACCAACTCACGAAAATCAACTCTGCCTTCCGCCGTAAAATAAAAAATGACTTTTGTATTGTCAAATGTATATTCCATATCGACAAGCTTCATATTGAGTTTGTGTTTTAGTATTTTTTCAGTGGCGATTTCCATCGCTTTTTCCCGCTTGCTCAAATTTTCTAGGTGAGCCCTTTCGTCTTCGGCAGTTGCTTTTCTAATAACGGGTTTGAGTTGACCGACTATTTCTTTATCCGAAACCTGTTTTGATGCCAAAACGACGTTTCCGTATTCCACACCTCTTATCGTTTCGACGATTGCGGCATCCCCTGCCTTAAACTCAATACCGTTCGGCGCAAAATAATAAATTTTACCCACATCTTTAAATCGTATTCCCACTATTTCGGGCATATATATCTAACCTCCAAAATTTTCAAAATTAAATTGTCAAAAACCATATTAAAATTCACGTACGAAGCAAGCTCTTTGTAAGCATTTTCAACTAGCTCGATACATCTTAGCGCCGCCTCGCGCGAATAGTTTTGCGCTATTATTGTAACATCTTTATTTTCTTTAAGCAAGGTTATTCCGTCGTAAAACCGTACCACTTCCGCAAACAAAGCTTCCATTGCGGTAAGTAGA
The DNA here is from genome assembly GCA_035399325.1 of Clostridia bacterium. Classification (GTDB taxonomy): domain Bacteria; phylum Bacillota; class Clostridia; order Christensenellales; family CAG-314; genus JAQUSX01. Next base: position 7,922 of record DAOPIV010000019.1, read on the forward strand.
AGCTTGTATTTTGCTTTGTGTCTAGACATATCCGTAACAAAGGTCAGCGAAACTTTTGTGCTTGTCATATTTTTTAGTGCATTGGCGACAGATTGGTAAATGCCTTCTGTAGTCGATTCGCTTATCAGCTCGGTCGCTGCAGAAATGTTCCCGTCAGACATAAGAGCGCAAATTTCCGCCGAATACGGACTGTACCCGCTTTCCAATAAATAATTTTTTATTTGGTTAAATTCAAGTTTTTCGACGCTGACGCATACCGCACGGCTAAGTATCGTGTCAAATAAATCCGCAGTATTAGTTACACCAATAAAAAAATAGTTGTTTTGCGGAGGTTCTTCCAATATCTTCAGTAGTTTACCCTGCCAGTTTTGCACAGCCGACACAGTGGCTGCGTTTATTATGTACGCTTTATTTTTGCCCATAGTAGGCAAAGTTTGAGTTTGCCCCAAAATATCTTTTATATCGTCCACCGACATCGTTTTGCGTCCGTTTTGCGGATAATAAAACACATCGGGATGGCGACTGTTTAGTGCTTGGAGACAATCCGAACATTCACCACAGCCAAACTTACCGCAAACAGCTATGGCTGACAGATAGGTTAACACATCAGCCAAAATCGTTTCTTCCGCTTGTATAACATATGCGTGTACCGCTGTGTCATTTGCAAAAGAATTTTTTATCGCTTGAACGGATTTATTTTTTTCTATCAAAGCGGTTATCACTTGATAATTCCCCTGTTTCTCATTTCGAAAATAAGTTTTTCGTGAGTTACGTTTTTGCTTCCCGATGCATCGATGACGACAAATCTTTCGGGATATTTGTCAATAAGCATATGATAGCCGTCATAAACTTTTTTGTAAAAATCTTTGTCGCATATTTCCAATCTGTCTTTTTTATCGTTGCCGCCTTTACGAATAAAAGCAAGCTCGGGTGTAAGCTCCAAAAAGAAAGTGTATTCGGGCATATATTCGCCCACTGCAATATCATTTAAGGCTTTAACGTTTTCGAAACCAAGTCCCCGTCCAAGTCCCTGATAGACATAAGAAGAATCGACAAAACGGTCGCAAATTACCGTTTTGCCTTCTTTCAGTGCAGGAATAACGATATCGTTAAGGTGCTGTATTCTTGCGCTGGCGTACAAAAAAGCCTCGCATTTGTCGCACATCGTATCGTTTTCCGCATCCAAAATAATGTTGCGTATTTTTTCAGCTACTTTGCTTCCGCCTGGTTCACGGGTAAAAACCACGTTTTGATTAGTTTTTTCACAATATTCTTTCAGTTTTGCCGTTTGGTAGGTTTTGCCTACACCGTCGCAACCCTCTATCGTTATAAATCCTTTCATTCTTAATGTCCTTAAAATTTATATTTTTCACCTTTTGTAAGTATTATTTCAAATTCTCAAAATTTCATTTTTTAAAATAGAAAACGCATTATTCTTTATTATCTTTTACTAATATATATCCGTCTGTTATTCCAAAAACTTCTCCGCAACAAAGCGAGTCAATCTGAAATTTTTTAATTTTTTCCCCCGCTACAATGATGGGGCAACACGGCGGAGTAATGCCGGCGTTTATTGCGGAAATTTCCCCTTCACTGTCAGCCAACTTTATTCGTTTGACTTTATCATTAAAACATAGCGGCGTCAGCTTGTCAAATTTCAA
>DAOPIV010000019.1:9682-15826 GCA_035399325.1 Clostridia bacterium
TCCAAAACGATACGGCTAAAATCATCCGACATTTCGCCTATTATTCCGTCGGGCAAGTTCTCAAAAAATTTTTGGACTTCGCCGTAAAGTTTTTGATACCCATTTTTGTTTTCTGCCGCATAAGCTCTTGCGTAATCTATGCTTGCCAGTAGCAAATAACTGGGGCTCGTAGTGGAAAAAATATTTAGCGTTTCTTTTAGTTTTGGCGAAAGTTTTTCATTGTTCGTGAGTAAAACCGCCGTTTGAGTGAATGCCGACAAGGTTTTATGCGTGGAAATTACTGCGGCATCGGCGTAAATATGGGCTGGCTTTGGCAAACATTCCGCCAAACCAAAATGCGCTCCATGTGCTGAATCCACAAATACGGTAACACCGAGTTCATTTGCTTTTTTGCGTATATTTGGCAAGTCCAGTATTTTTCCGTAATAACTGGGGCTTGTCACTAGCCATGTTTTTATATCTGGGTTTTCTTTTGTCGCTTGTTCTAAATCTAAGGCTGTTATATTGTTTGGCAACAAATCTATGTCGTAATCATTGATAACATACGCTTTTTTACCGAATGTTTTTATTGCGTTATAAACCGCAATATGGCTGCTACGTTGTATTAGTATGCTTCCGCTGGCATTGGCAATCATTGCAAAAATACCCGCCGTCGAGCCGTTTACCGTATAAAAGGCGTATTCAGCATTCCACTCATTAGCAAACATTTTTTGCGACTGTAAAATTACGGAAGCAGGATTCATTAGGTTATCCGAAAAAGCAAGCTCGGTAATGTCCATTTTTGGATTCACTGCGAGCCCTTTGCCTTTATGTCCAGGCATATGCAACCGTACGACGTTTGATTTTGCATATTTATTTAACATTTCAACGATTGGCATTTTCATAATTAAGAATATTTTAACATATTTCTTTGTTTACTTCAACGAGTATTGTTTCATATTGACAAGTATTTTTATCTAGTTTACAATTAACAAATGATACAAACTGAAAATACATATTTAAATATAGTAGTTACGGGTGCGGCGGGCGGTATGGGCGAAAAAGTCTGTAAAACGCTTGTGCAACAAGGCTACAAAATTTTTGCTCTTGATATTGTAAAGCCAAGTACCATACACGAAAATATCATTCCAATAATTTGCGATATTACTGATAAAAATTCGCTGGAAAGAGCAAAAGAAGAAATCTCGGCATTCGGCAAACTTTATGCGATAATAAATCTGGCAGGCGTGTTTTTTATGGACAGCATCGCTTGCGGAGATGAACAAAAACTAAGAAAAAGCTTTGATGTAAATTTTTTTGGCACATATCTTGTAAACAAAACTTTACTTAACCTTATGGACAATAACGGAAAAATAATCGTCATGAGCAGCGAAGTGGCACGATACAGCCCGCACCCGTTTGACGCTTATTACGCATTGCCCAAAATAACGCTGGACTCTTATTGCGACGCTTTTAGGCGTGAATGCGTTTTTTTGAATATAAAAGTAATCAAAATTCAAGCAGGCAGTTTTGCTACAAATTTGACCAAGAAAGCTGCGGAAGAATTTACTAACTTGAAAGGTAAAACACCAGAGTTTGATGATGTTTTAAATGTTTTTGACCGTTTTGTCGGCAAAGAATTAGCAGCTGGTAAAAATACCGATATTATTGCAAAAAAGGTTTTGCAAATTGTCAAATCAAAGAATCCAAAAATTTGTTACCATATAAACAACAGCTTTAAGCTCGGACTAATCAACGCATTGCCCGAGAAAATGCAAGACAAAATTTATCAATTTGCTGCAAAAATTTTTAAAACCAAAAACCCATAGTATTCAAAATCTTAATAAAATGCGATTTTTTCCTTGTATCATAAATAAAATATAACAAATGAAAAATTAATTACGGAGGCAATAAAAAATGAATCTACAAATTCCAAAAAAATCTATCGCACCGATTTTTACTATCATCTGTGCCGCTCTCATTATCATTGCATCAATAACGATGTCATTATTATGGACGCCAATTTTGACGGTATCGAGTCTTTTCTATATCTACGGAGCGGTACTTCTCATAGTATTAGTAGTCAAATATGCCAAGCAAAACATAAAAATGCTTATTGCGCCATTGGTAATATTTGCGTTTCCGTTTGTCAATAGCTGGACTTTCGGAATTGTGTCGGTGTATTACATAATCGCCTATCTTGCTATTACCGCCCTTTTCGTTCTTACCATTACAGGCATAATAAAAAGCAAGCTTCCCGCTATCATTACCATTTCGGCACTCGCTTTGGGCGCAATAGTTTTGACAGTCATACTTAGCTTCACCGCTTTGTATGGATTTTTTGTTAGAATGCTTTTCTTTATCTCATGGGTTGTTTCTTTTGTGGCTTTTTGCGGAGCATATCTTTCTTTGATATTGGGGCTCAAACAAAATCCCGAAACAGAAACTGTAACTAAAAAAGAATTGAAACCAAAGAGTGTTGCGAAACGGGTTGTTTTGACCGCAGTCACATTGGGCATATATTCATTTATTTGGGTTTATGAAATTTGCGAATCCTTCAAAGCTCTAAAAAACGACGATTCTGATTTTATAGGCGAATATTTGAGTTTGTGCTTCGTTCCTTTTTACGGATTTTACTGGATGCTCACGAGAGGTGAAATATTGAACGTGGCAGGCGAAAATAATGGCGTAAGAGTTGAAAACTACAAAATTCTGTATTCAATATTGTTTTTAGTACAACTTAGCTGGCTCGCTTTCGCCCTACTTCAAAACGATATAAACCGCTTTGAAAATATCTATTCCCCAACCCCTGAAATAGTAGAAGAAGAAAAAGTTATTGAAACAGTTGAGTAAAAAATTATTTATGCAGACAAAACGCCGCTTTAAAAAAGCGGCGTTTTTATTTTTTTTAAATTTTAGATTTAATTAGTTCGCAATATGCTTTGGCAACATTTTTGCCTGTCACTCTTTCAATTCCACGGAAAAAAGCGTTGCTGTTCACTTCACACAAAACGGGTTCGCCGTCACGCCCATGCAACAAATCTACCCCGCAGTATTCCAAATTCAAAATACTTGCGGCTTTTTCGGCACATTCTCGATAATCTTCGGACAATTCACAAATTTCACCGCTACCACCCAGTTCGATATTTGAACGAAAATCAGTATTGTTAAATCTTTTAAACCAAGCGTAAACTTTACCGCCGATAACGATAACACGAGTGTCAAAGCCGTAACTACTGCCTATAAACTGCTGGTAGAGGTGTTTGCGGTCAATCATATTTATTCTGACAGTTATTAATTGCTCCTTAGTCTCTACAAGATGAACTTGTTTTCCAAAAGAACCGTAACATTCTTTCATCACCATAGGCAACCCAAGTTTACCTAAAACATAAGTAATAAAATCGTGGTCGTCGACATTCAAATTGTAACACAGCGGTGCAGGAACGGTAACGGGCATATTTATTCCGCTATTTGTCAAAGTTATGTAGGTGTCCATTTTGTCATCGGATAAAGCTATGCTTCTTGCACTATTAAAGAGCTTGTATCCGCATTTTTCCAAAAGCGTGGCGATATGTATATCTTTATCTAAGTACAAAATAAAGTCAGCTTTCGGCAGATTGGAAATGATTGAGCCATCTTCTTCTATATACACCGAGCCGATATTACGTACGACTGAAATTTCTACGCCAAGCTTTGAAAATTCTTCCGTAAAACGATTTATTTGATATTCCTGACCTTCCGAGGAAGCGAAAGCGTTAAGCATTATGATACCTTTTTTCATAAAAATAAGTATATCACTTTTTTAAAAAAACACAATCAAATTGACAATACGCTTTACAACAAAATTATTTTGTGATATATTTTACAGTAGTTTACGGACGATTAACTCAGCTGGGAGAGTGTCTTCTTGACGTGGAGAAAGTCACAGGTTCGAGTCCTGTATCGTCCACCAAAAATACCCGACCAAACGCAAAATCTCGACTTCGCTCGATTTTGGTCGGACTTAATAAGGAACTCCGCCATAAAAGCGGAGTTGTTTTTATTTAACCTATTTATGTTCTGTTAATTACGCATAATATGCGTCTTTTTTTCGCTTTGCACGATTTTGGTCGGGCTTAATAATGAACTCCACTAAAAAACAAAATTAGTTTTATCCTATAAATGATCATTAATTGTAAGTTGTTCTGTAAACCCATTATTATATATGAATAATTTTTCACTACGCTTAAATTCAGGTTTTGCAATATGCATTAGTCTATGATGATTAGGGCATAAAATTATTAAATTTGAAATGCTGTTGTCATGACTTGTTATAAAAGGATCTATATGATGTGCCTCCGTAATATTCACATTGTATATATCGTAATGTCTTTGTCCGCAAATTTGACATCGATAATTATAATATTGCTTCAACTCCGGCACAATTTTGTAATTCAGCAATCTTTTTTTTATTGTGGTTTTTATTGTTTTTATAGATGCATTATCATCTTTAAAATTTATTATATCTTCAATTTCTTTTTCAGAATACAGTAATAATTCATTTCGTAATGTTTCAGAGAATGTAGGAGTTTTTTCTTTACAAAACTCAATTAACAGTTTTATCTTCCGCCCTAACTCTTCAAAAGAATAAATATCAAATTCAGTAAAAAACCGAACTACAGCAGGTGTTGGATTACGTTTATTCCATCCTTGCCGTGAATTATTCGGAAAAAAAACATCAAATTCGTCACGCCGCAACTTTATATAATTTGGTTTTGAGTTTACCAAGTCAGCTAAAGAGTTGTAAGCCGCAGAAAATGTAGCGTAACCAAGATAAGCAACCGCTTCTTTATCGTATTTTGATAAAAAGAATGCTATTAATGAAGCAATTCTATTATCGTCCGCTCCAAAATTTACAATACTATCCACTAGAATCTCCTGTTATCGCTAAAAATCTGATATGTATTACTAAATTTCTATTTACACGTTACGTTGAGAATGTCCGACATGCTGTCGTATTTGTTTAGTGTGCCGTCCGAGATAAGGTAAACTACGTCGGCACTGTTCATAACGGTAATATCGTGCGTAACAACGACAACGCATTTATTTTTTTCGTGCGCCAGCTTTGTCAACAGCGTAATTATATTATTGCTGTTTTCGCTGTCTAGGTTGCCTGTCGGCTCGTCCGCAAGTAGTAGCCGTCTATCCATTGTCAAAGCTCTTGCCACCGCTACACGCTGCTGCTCACCGCCGCTTATTTTGCCAGGGTAACGGTCAAGTAAGTTTTCGGGCAAAGATACAAGTTTTGCAAGCTCTTTTGCGTCGGCAATCGCTTTTTCTTTTTCCACATGACACAATTCCATCGGATACATAATATTTTCCAAAGCGGTAAGAAGCTGGAACAAACAAAAATCTTGGTATACTATTGAAACGCATTTTTTGCGATAATCGTCCAAATTGAGTTTTCCTGTCGGTGTACCCTCAAAGATAACTTCTCCCGAGACAGGCAAATCCAACCCTGCCATTAGTGAAAGCAAAGTACTCTTTCCGCTGCCGGACTTACCGATTATAGCGTAAAATTTGCCTTGTTCAAAACTGCAATTTACATTGTTTAGTACGTTTTTCTTTTCGTTGCTTCCGCCGTAACTGTAACAAACATCTTTTAATTGTAATATAGCCATGATTTCCTCCTATTCTTCCGCTTTTAATATCGATCTAACCGAGCAATGGTTTATACGATTTATTGATATTGCCGTACCTATCAGCCAACAGACTACAAATAAACCAGCTAAAATCAGTCCCAATGAATTTATCGTTTTCATTACCAATAGATAACCGCCTATTCCTAGCGCAGCACCCGTCAAACACAAAAATAGCTGTTCGTAAAATATACTCAAAAACGATATCTTTGGATTTGCGCCTTGCCCTCGCATCATAGCGATTTCACGCTTTCGCATCTGCACTAAAATAAACGGTGCAAATCCCGCAATGAATTCGAGCAAAACATAAATTACCGGGAAAGTATTATTCATATACCAAATACGCTGAGATATTGCTGAAGTCGTATTTAAAAATTCTCTGTCTTCTAATACAATAAAAATTCTTTTGCTATGAAGTCTGCTAACCTCGGAATACCCGTATTCATTAAGAATAGACTTAAATTCTGACAATATTCCACCGCTAGTC
>DAOPIV010000020.1:0-15789 GCA_035399325.1 Clostridia bacterium
ATTACCAAGGCTTTGAATACGTCGTCGTTCCGTCGGAATACAATCACAAGCAGGTTACCAGCATAGGCTTTTACGCTTTTTATTTGTGCCATAATATTAAAGCGGTTTATCTACCCGAAAGCATTACAAATATCAGCGACTATGCATTTTTCGGTTGCGATAATCTTATGGGAATAAATCTTCCAAAAAATTTGAAAGCTGTCGGTTATATGGCTTTTTCAGACTCGGGATTATACGGTATTACCGTACCCGATTCGGTGACGTCAATAGGTGAATACGCTTTTGCGTCGACAAATATACATGGAGCGAAACTTCCCGAAAATATAGAAGCGATACCCGCAGGCTTGTTTTTTGACTGTGAATTATTAAAAACTTATGATATACCCGATACGGTGACTGAGATAGGTTACTCCGCATTCGGCTCCTGCGGGCTACGAAACATAACGATACCCGATAATGTAACAAAGATAGACGCATACGCTTTTTCAGATTGCTCGTGCCTAACCAGCGTCATTCTTTCGCAGAATGTCGAAACTATTGAGAGCAATGCATTTTACAATTCTTCCAATGCGATGATTTTTTGCAAATCGACAGCGAAACCGTCGGGGTGGGAAGAAAATTGGAATTACAAAACCAAGAATGTTTTTTACAGCGGCGGTTGGACCTTAAGCGGCAATGCTGTTTATAATGCGGACCAAACCGTTTTACTGCGTTATCTCGGCTGCGAAGAAGCTTTTTCCACTCCCAAAAGCGTAAAAGAGATTGCGGAAAAAGCCTTTGCGTTTTGCGATAGCCTAGTATATTTCAAAACGGAGTCAAATGTGGAAAAAATAAATGCCTATGCATTTTTCGCTTGCATAAATCTTGAACGAGCCGACATAGGCGACAGCGTGAGTGAAATCGGCGAATACGTTTTTTCAAACTGCTGTTATCTTAAAGAAGTGAATTTACCGAAAAATCTCACCGCAATTAGCGAAGGATTATTTGATTTTTGCGAATATCTCGAAACGGTGAAAATTCCTGATAGCGTCACCTCGATCGGCGACGGCGCATTCGCAGGATGTGTTCACCTTAACGATATTACGCTACCCGAAAATTTGACTGCGATAGGTACAAACGCATTCAATTATTGTAACGAGCTAACAACGATTGTGATACCCTTAAATGTATCGACGCTAAAATCGGCTTTCGTTGGTTGCGATTCGCTCACTATTTTTTGTGATGCCACGCAAAAACCAACAAGCTGGCTGTCGGACTGGAATAGCGGATGTACCGTTTACTGGGGAAGCGAGTGGTCGTATGTCGACGGAATTCCAACTGTGAACGAATAAAATATTAAAAAAACAAAATTTTCGTTTAGCATATATTTTGCAGTTTTGCGGTTTTAATAAATGTGAAACTCTATCAAATTTTTAGATAAAAAACGGTTTTAGCTTTAAGCAGAAACCGTTTTATTTTACAAATTGGTGTGATATAATTAATCATATAAAATAAACTCAAAGGGCTGGAAAGATGCATTTTGTAAAAGCTAAGGGGATTTTGTCTCCAAATAACGGAATGAACGTTTATCGAGGCTGTTTGCACGGCTGCATTTATTGCGACGCACGCAGCCGATGTTATCAAATCAATCACGAGTTTACCGATATAGAAGTGAAAATTAACGCCCCCGAGCTTTTGGAAGCCACATTGCAAAAAAAACGAAAAAAATGCGTAATCGCTACCGGCGCAATGAGCGACCCTTACATTCCAATAGAAAAAGATTTACAAATCATTCGAAAATGTCTTGAAATCATAGACAAATACGCTTTTGGCGCAACCTTGCAGACAAAATCAGACTTAATACTGCGAGATATGGACTTATTCTGCTCCATTAACGAAAAAGCCGTTTTCACCGCACAGACAACTATGACGACATATGACGAAAAAATTTGCAAAATTGTCGAACCAAATGTCTGTACTACCTTTGACCGTTATCGTTTTTTGAAAAAATTTCAGCAAAACGGCATCCCCTCTGTTGTCTGGCTGTCCCCTATTTTGCCTTTTATTAACGACACGCAAGAAAACATAAAAGGCGTTTTGGATTACTGCATCGATGCGGGCGTAAAGGGCATAATCAGCTTTGGTATGGGATTGACTTTGAGGCAAGGCGACCGTGAGTACTACTACGAAAATCTTGACAAATATTTTCCGACCTTGAAAGAAAAATATCAAAAAACGTACGGCTTTGCCTACGAAATCCCAAGCCCCAATGCCGCAAAATTAGAATCTTATTTTCACGAAACTTGTGAAAAATACGGCATACTGCACACGCCAAAGGACTGTTTTGCCTATTTATCGACATTTATCGACAAAACGCCGAATAAAAAACAATTGTCTTTTTTAGACGAGATATAAAAAGACCCCTTAATAATTTCGCCGTTCAAACTGTGTTTGTAAAAAAATCATTATAAACCATTTCAAAAGCTGGTTTGCATAGGCTGATATTCTGATAACAGAAAATAAAGATAAAGAATTTAAGCAAAGCATTGATAGTTTCCCTTGACAAAACGCTTGTTGACATTAAGAAAAAAATCAAATGGGTTTTAAAATTTCAAAATAAAAAAACAAAAATAATGATAAACGAAAATCAAAATTTAATTTTACCTAAAAATCCACGCTACTTGATTGCACGGGCGGGTTTACATTTTTATGAAGAACCGCCTATTTCGGGCAATAGCGGTAGCGGCACAATTTTTTTTGGCGGTTGTTCGCTAAAATGCGTTTTTTGTCAGAACCGAGATATTTCGCATACTGCAAAAGGGCTTAATATCAGTCAAGACGATTTGATTTTGCTAATGCTACATTTGCAAGAACAAGGCGCTCACAATATCAATCTCGTCACCCCGTCGCACTATGTCAAATGCCTTATCGTAACCTTGCAAAAGACTAAACCAAAACTAAAAATCCCTATTGTCTACAATACTTCGTGCTATGAAAACGCCGAGCAACTTAAACTACTTGACGGGCTTGTAGATATTTATCTGCCCGACTTTAAATATGTTGATGAAACTATTGCGGTAAATTTTTCCAAAGCCAAAGATTATTTTCCCCGAGCATGCACTGCATTAAAGGAAATGCTACGGCAGCAGCCAAAAAATGTAATGGAAAACGGGTTGCTTAAAAAAGGCGTCGTTGTACGGCATTTGGTCTTGCCTGGTCAGATAGAAGACACCAAACGGGTTTTGGATTATCTAAGTAAAATCGATAATATTCACGTGTCTTTGATGGGTCAATATTTTCCGCCTATTGGCAATCTACCGTCGCCGCTCAATCGCCGTCTTACCGCACACGAATACAAAAAAGCTACGGAATATATGCGCTTAGTCGGCATAAAAAACGGATGGACACAAGAATTGAGCTCCGCAACCAAAGACTACGTCCCCGATTTTGACTTAAATCAGTTGGAAAATTTATTAAATGATTTACGTGGCAAAAATCTTAATATATAAAAATTTTTTCTATTTTTAAAAAAAATCTAAAATAATAATACTTCAAAGCAATTAAACCAAAAAATTTTGCAATGAAAAAACGCTCTGAGACTGAGCGTTTTTTGTTGTTTTTTACTTAATTGTTTTTTGAACGACGTTTTTATCTTTTTCTTTTTTAGCGGAGTTTGCCACATAATACAAATGGTCGCTGGCACGCTCTAAGTTGCAGACAAGGTTGATAAAAACTCCGCTGCTTTCGGCTTTGCACTTGCCTTCGTTCAACCTTGCGATATGATCCTCCATTAGTTTTTTACGCAAAGCGTCGATTTCGTCTTCCAATTTGTCGATTTCGGGCATATTCTGATTTTTTCTGCCGCACATTACATTCATTGTGTCGATATAAAGCGTTTTTATTTTTTCTAACATTACAAGTATTTCGCTTTTTACTTCGTCAGAAAATTGCAAATTTCTTTTGATAGAGTTTATTGTGTACCGTGCGATATTTTCCGCAAGTTCGCTGATACGCATAATATCCGCAACAACGTGATGGTAACGGCTTACCAGCGTTTCGTCTGTCATTGACAGCTCACGACTGGAAACTTCTACCAAATAGTCTATAATTGCCAGATTTATTCTTGCGACTACGGCGTTGTCTTTTTTTATCTCGTCTTGATATATCACGTCTTGCGCAACGAAACCTTTTGTCGCTTTTTCCAAAGCACCTACCGCAATTCCGCACATATATTCAAGCTCTTTGGTTACTTGAAGTAAAGCCAATGACGGCGTAATCAAAAATCTTTCGTCCAAATATGTTTGACGCTCTATTACTGCCGCTTGTTTGTCCTTTATTGCTTTTTCTGAAATCTTTACAAACAACTTTATAAAAGGCACAAAAATCAAAGTGCATGTGACATTGAAAAAAGTATGGAACATTGCGATTTGTATTGCGGGCTGCCCGACGAACCATTTTTCGAAAGTGACAACGGAGAAATTCTGCCAAAACAGCAACATAATAAAGAAAATTGCGCTTCCAAAGACATTGAACATTAGATGTATAAAAGCGGCACGTTTACCGTTTGCGTTTGCAGCCACCGATGAAAGTATTGCTGTCACGCAAGTACCGATGTTCGTTCCCAAAATCACGTAATAAACAGCGTTACCGCCGCCGCCTATAATTATACCGGCACCCGCCATAGAAATAACTATTGCCGTTACTGCTGAAGAGCTTTGGACAACCGCCGTTACAAGCGCCCCAATAAGCAATAACAACAAAGGATTGTTTACGCTGCTAAATGCGCTGACAATAGCTGCGCTGTCTCGGAAAATTTTCATTGCGCTGGACATAAATTTTAGTCCCATAAAAACAAGACCGAGTCCAGCAAGCATAAGCCCAGCTGTTTTTACTCGGTCTTTTTTGAAAGCCATATCCATAATGACTCCAACAAAAGTCAAAGCCATGGCTACGGCTATAAAATCAAAAGATTGTAGTGCGGCAATTTGTCCTGTGACTGTCGTTCCGATATTGGCACCCATAATAATGGACGCCGCCTGCGTGAGAGTCATAACACCCGCATTGACAAAGCCTACTACCATAACGGTGGTAGCGGAAGAACTTTGAACTATCGCTGTGGAAACAACGCCGATACCGACGCCAGTAAGTGGATTTCTGTTCACACGATTGAACAAGTTTCTTAATCCTCTATCGGCAAGTTTTTCCGTGTTTTCTGACAAAATTTTAAAGCCTATCAAAAAACCGCCGAGTCCTGCGAATAATTGCATAACCGCATAAAAATAATCCATACCACATCCTCCTAACAAATATTTTAACATATCAAAAGTTTATATCAAAACGAATTGACATAAAAAGTGGAGCGTTTTTATTATTTATTTTTAAACTAAATTTACTAATGTTTTGTTAAAAAAGCGTTAAAAAAATGCGAAAACATTGCTGTTTCGCATTTTTTCTTTAAGTTTTTGATAAATTTGTTAATTCTTAAGCCGACTTGTATTATTTTATTGGGAGCATTTTACTGTTGCGGTACCGGTAATAACTTGCTTGCCGTCTTGATTTGTGCAGACGGTATTGAGTTTTGCTATTCTTTTGTCTTCTCTCAATTCCTCAATGGTTATTTCCGCAGTAATAGTGTCATTGAGTAAAACAGGTGCCATAAAACGCAATTCTTGTCCAAGATATATCGTGCCTTCACCGGGGAGTTTGTTTGCAATAACGGCGGAAATAAGACTGCTTGTAAGCATTCCGTGTACAATTCTTTGACCAAAAATCGTGGTTTTTGCGTATTCGTCAGATAAATGCAGGGGGTTTGTGTCAAGGCTGATTTTAGCAAAAGTCCTCACGTCCTCGTCTGTAAAAGTTTTTACAAGCGTCGCCTTTTGACCTACTTTTAATTCACTAAATTTCATTTTTCATTTTACCCTTCCTTATTTTATTTCTTTCACAAAATCGTTTAAACGTTTTAATCCTTCCGTTATTTTTTCACGGCTTGTAGCGTAACTAAGCCTGATAAACTTGTCTGCGCCAAAGCCTTCGCACGGTATTACCGCAACAAAATAACTTTCTATTAAGAGTTTTGCAAAATTGTTTGCCGAGAGTATTTTTTCTCCTCTAAATGTTTTGTCAAACAACGCTGACACATCCACCATAACATAAAATGCACCTTTTGGTTTTACGATAGTAATTTTATCTATGTCAGCTAATAAAGCTAACATCAAATCACGTCTATGGCTAAACTCTTCTTTCATGGCATCAATAGATTCACCATTGCCGTTTAGGGCGATTTGGGCAGCGTATTGCGCAATCGTATTTGGGTTGCTTGTTTCATGAGATTGCAGTCCGTCCATTAGTTTTGCTATTTGAGTTGTGGGCGCAGCGGCATAACCGATACGCCAGCCCGTCATTGCATAGGCTTTGCTCATACCGTTTATAACAATAGTACGATCATAAATTTGCTGGCTTATTGACGCTATAGAAATATGTTCGCCGTCATAAATCAGTTTTTCATAAATTTCGTCGGCGATTATCCACACATCGGGAAAATCTTTTAGTACTTCCACAACAGCAAGAATATCATTTTTATCATAAACAGCACCAGTAGGATTGTTTGGCGAGTTTAGTATTATCGCTTTTGTTTTCTCGTTTAATGCTTGTCTAAGAATTTCGGGACGTACGACAAATCCGTCTTCGGGCAAACATTCCACCACCACTGTTTTGCCGCCGCATATTCCAACGAGTTCGGGATATGTGAGCCAATACGGTGCTAAAATTATGACTTCGTCTCCTTCATCAACAAGCACTTGAAGAGCGTTAAATAGCGAATGCTTAGCTCCGTTTGATACCACTATTTGATTTGGTTTGTAATTTAAACCGTTGTCACGGTTGAGTTTTTCGCAAATTGTTTTTTTCAATGTCGGTGTGCCGCTACTAGCCGTATATTTTGTCATTCCGTGGTCGAGAGCGTATTTTGCTCCGTCTATTATATATTGCGGCGTATTGAAGTCTGGTTCGCCAACTCCAAAAGACACCACGTCCACACCTTGACTTATTAGTTCGTTTGATTTTGCGGTGATTGCCAGCGTCAAGCTAGGCGATACCGTTGTGCTTCTTTTGCTAAAACCCTTACCCATTTTTATCTCCTCGAATATATCTTTTGTCGCTTTAAATACATAATATCACAAAGCAAAAAAAAGGCAACCGAAAAACCGCATTTGTGGTGACATTAACGCTCTATTTTGATATAATTATTTTAGTAATGTTTGTATATTTTAATTTGTTTAACAAAATTATTAAATAAAAATTTATAAAAGATATTTTCCAATAAATAAGTGAAAAATAAGGTAATAATGATAATTAACGGTATTGAAAAACTTTCTTTGGTCGATTACGACGGTGTTGCCGCTTGCGTTCTTTTCACGGGCGGATGCAATTTTGTTTGCCCGTTTTGTCACAATTCTCCGCTTGTGTACAACAAAAACTTGCCCATTATAGACAACGAAGAGATTTTTGACTTTTTAATCAAACGAAAAAACGTTCTTAGCGGCGTTGTAATAACGGGCGGTGAACCGACTTTACACGCAGACTTACCCGAATTTATCAAAAAAATAAAATCAATCGGCTACAAAGTGAAACTCGACACCAACGGAACAAATCCAAAAATGCTATCTTATTTAATCGGACAAAAACTTATCGATTATGTGGCAACGGACATAAAAAACAGCATTGAAAAATACGCATTGACCGCAGGTGTAATAGATATTGACCTTGAACCCGTTGAAGAGAGCGTAAAAATTTTGATGAGGGGACAAATCGAATACGAGTTCCGCACGACTCTCATTAAAGAGCTGCACGAATTTTGCGATATAGAAAAAATCGCCGAATGGTTAAACGGCTCACGCAAATATGTTTTACAAAAATTTACCGAACGAGAAACGTGTATCGAACAAGGATACCACGAAGTAGAAAAGAATACTGCTGAAAGTTACCAAAAATATCTATCAAAATATATCAGCCAAGTAATGCTCCGTGGATATTGATGATATAAATATGGCTATAATTTTTCTCTAAAATCATTATTTAAAAAAAATTATCTTAACTATCAATAATTATATCTGTTTCATATAAATATTCTGACCGATTCGAATATTAAATTCTTTATTAAAATACAAGAAATTTTTTGCTTTAACAAGGAAAACGCAAAAAAGCCGTATGTAACGGCCTTTTGCAATGAAACCTAAATAAATAATAAGAAGGGCTTATTTTTTATTTATTAATTAAATTTGTTATATAATTGCACGCTGCCAACCCCGCTATTGCGCCGTCTGCGCTTGCTGTGGTGAGCTGGCGTATTTTTTTTGTTCTGCAGTCACCCGCAACAAACAGTCCTTCCGTCCTTGTCGCACAGTCCTCGCCCGCAACTATGTAGCCTTCTTTGTCAAGGTCGACAAGATTCGCAAAACTTTTGTTATCGGGCAGCTGCCCTATCGCAATAAACAGCGCTTCGGTTTTGTGTTCGTGAGTTTCGCCTTTTTTGTCTTTATAAGAAATACTTTCAAGCTCTTCACCGCCATTAAGGGCAAAAATCTGCGTGTCGGGATAAACGATGATATTTTCTTTGGTTTTCAAAGCTTTCACCAAACTTTCGTCGCCAAAAAATTTGTCAAACAGAGTAAACATATGCACTTTTGGGCAGTAGTTTGATAAAAGTAGCGAGTATTGCAAAGCGGAATTTGCATCGCCCACCAAAGCGACTTCTTTTCCCTTGAAAAAAGCTCCGTCACATACGGCACAGTAGGAAACACCGTGACCGACAAACTCGGTTTCGTTTGGCAAATTTAGATGTTTGTGTTTGACCCCCGCCGCTATTATCACTGCTTTGGCTTGGTATGTATTGTAATCGGTAACTACATTAAATATTTCATTTTCTTTTGTAATTTGCGTAACCTTTTCCAATTCGAGTTCCGCACCCAAAGCGGCGATTTGCTCAAACAGATTGTTTGCAAATTCGCTGCCTTTTATTTGCTTTAACGATGGAAAATTTTCCACCCTAGGAGAAATCGCTACTTGTCCGCCTATTGTTTCTTGTTCAAGCAGTAACACGCTTTTACCGCTACGCAGTGCATACAGTGCCGCAGTCATACCTGCAGCGCCTGCGCCGACGATGATAATATCTATCATACGTTAACTCCGCTTTCGACAAATCTTTTGATTTCGCTTGCGTTCTCGTATCTGTCAATTTTGTCGCCATTTGGAACAAGCAAAGTCGGAGCTTTTTTGACACCGTATTTTGCGGTATCAGTCGGATTTTCTTCCGCATCAATAGCTTTATATACAACCCCCGCTTTTTCGAGCATCATTTTAGCCATTTTGCAGTTGGGGCATTCTTTGGATGTAAAGAGCAAAATTTCGTTTGTTTTTGCCGTTATTTTTGGCTTTTCTTCGGTATCTAAGGCTGTCTTATCTTTTTTGAGTACCGATTTGGCGATATTGTAATTTTGTCTTTCGCAATATTCTTCACGCTTTCCGTCATTCCAGTTTTGGACGGGGCGATAATAACCCGTAATACGACTGTATACTTCGGCTTTTGCTCCGCATTCGGGGCAAGTGAAATGTTCGCCTACAATATAGCCGTGTGTCGGGCATACCGAATATGTAGGCGAAAGGGTATAATACGGAAGTTTGTAGTTTTGAGCAATTTTTTTCACGAGCTCCGCCGCTGCTCTCCAATCAGGTAGTTTTTGTCCCAAAAATGCGTGGAAAACGGTACCCGACGTATAAAGCGTCTGCAATTCGTCTTGAATATCAAGCGCGGTAAATATGTCGTCTGTATAGCCCACAGGCAAGTGCGAGCTGTTTGTGTAATAAGGAATGTCTTGGTTATTAGATGCCGAGATAATATCTTGGTAATGTTTTTTGTCGTGCTTTGCAAGTCGGTACGATGCCGATTCCGCAGGACTTGCTTCAAGGTTATAAAGGTCGCCGTAAAGCTCCTGATAATCGGACAGTTTTTCACGCATGTAGTTTAAAACTTCTTTTGTGAAATGTTGTGCCGTTGTATGTGTTAAATCTTTTTTGATCCAACCCGCATTCAAACATGCCTCATTCATACCAATAAGACCTATTGTGGAAAAGTGATTGTCAAATTTGCCTAAATACCGTTTTGTGTATGGATAAAGTCCTGCATCCAAAAGTTTTGTAATAGTATTACGTTTTACTTTTAATGAGCGAGCTGAAATATCCATAATTTTTTTCAGTCTTTGGTAAAATTCGTCTTCATTTTTTGACAAGTAAGCGATACGGGGCATATTTATCGTAACAACACCGACCGAACCAGTGCTTTCACCGCTGCCGAAATATCCGCCTGATTTTTTACGAAGTTCCCTTAGGTCAAGACGCAGTCTGCAACACATGCTGCGGACATCGCTCGGCTCCATATCGCTGTTGATATAGTTTGAAAAATACGGTGTACCATATTTTGAAGTCATTTCAAAAAGAAGTTTGTTGTTTTCCGTTTCCGACCAGTCAAAATCTTTCGTGATAGAATATGTCGGTATAGGATATTGGAAACCTCTGCCGTTTGCATCGCCTTCTATCATTATTTCAATGAAGGCTTTGTTGACCATCGCCATTTCTTTCTTACAGTCACGGTATTTGAAATTCATTTCTTTGCCGCCGACAAGAGCGTTAAGCTCCGCCAAGTCATTCGGCACAACCCAGTCCAGCGTTATATTTGTAAAAGGCGCTTGCGTACCCCATCTGCTGGGTGTATTGACGCCGTAAACAAAAGACTGTACGCATTGTTTTACTTCTTTATAGGATAGATTGTCCGCTTTTACAAAGGGCGCAAGATATGTGTCAAAAGACGAAAACGCTTGCGCGCCTGCCCACTCGTTTTGCATAATTCCCAAAAAGTTTACCATTTGGTTGCATAATGTGGATAAATGCGCTGCTGGAGAAGACGTTATTTTGCCCATAACGCCGCCTAAGCCTTCTAAAATAAGCTGTTTTAGAGACCAACCTGCGCAGTAACCCGTAAGCATTGAAAGGTCGTGAATGTGAATGTCTGCATTACGATGCGCCTGTTCTATTTCTTCGTCATAAACTTCGGAAAGCCAGTAGTTTGCCGTGATTGCGCCTGAGTTATTTAGTATAAGTCCGCCGACGGAATAAGTCACTGTGGAGTTTTCTTTTACCCGCCAGTCTTCTATTTTCAAGTAATTGTTGACGGTTTTTTTGTAGTCCAAAATAGTCGTCTTGATATTACGTAGTTTTTCGTGTTGTTTTCTATAAAGGATGTAGCACTTTGCAACGTCAACGTAACCTGCTTGTATCAAAACGACTTCGACGCTGTCTTGAATATCTTCGACGGTTACGACATTGTCCACCGTCTTACGCGTAAAATCGGCGGTTACCCGTAGAGCAAGCATATCGAGTATGTCTTGCGTGTAATTTGTTTGTTTCGCATCGAAAGCTTTTTGAATGGCGGTAGTAATTTTTTGAATATCAAACGCAACGATATTCCCATCTCTCTTCTTTACCCGTATCATCTTTTGTGCCTCCTTCATGTATTTAATAATTTCGGTACCTAGTATATTACACCACCGACTATACAATGTCAATACAAAAATACTATATTTTGTATACTAAAATTTATGATTATACTATATCTTGTAAAAGCTAAAATCACTCTTTTTCAGCTAAAAAATAGACCGCATAAAATAAGTATGCGGTCAAAGTAATGTAATATTCTTTATTATTTTGGCTAAATTGCTGTCATATTGCGTTTTTTTGCTTGTTGTTTTTCATATAAAACATTTATTATAATCGAAATCAAAATTATCGTTCCTCCTATTATTGTATAAATGCCTATCGGTTCGTGCAAGAATATCGCCACCCATATAGGACAAAGCACGACCTCTATTGTGGAGATAAGCGAAGCGTTAAAGCCCGAGCAGTTTTTGATACCTTTATCAAAGAAAACGTAAGCAAGCCCGATTTCCACCGAACCCATAACACCAACCCAAAGCCAGCTCATTGCGGGCATTGCAATGACTTCGGGTATTAAAAACAGCGTAAAGAAAATGCTTATAAACGAGCCGTAAATGGTTGAGTGAATAGAGCTTGATTTTGGCAATGAATTTACAAAAAACAGCCCCGAGAAAGACAGTCCGCCGATAAGGGCTATTGCATCGCCGAGTATTGCCCCTCCGCCCAAATCGCTGTAAAAAATAATCACGACGCCGATAATAGTCAAAAGCAAAACAAAAAGCTGCATTAAAGCAGGTTTTTTCTTAAAATACAGACTTGCCCAAATAAGCACGAATATGGGCGCTGTGTAGCAAAGCAATATTGCGTTGCCCGCAGAAGTATATTCCAAAGCGATATAATAAGAAATATTATTGCCCAGATAACAAAGCGTTCCGATAATAATGTGCCAGTTGATTTTGAATTTAAATTTTGCAACGGGCAAAAGCACAGCCAGCGCAAAAAAGGACCTCAATGCCACTAATAGAATTGGATTGAGGTCTGCAAGTCTTGCAATTAACGCCGAAAAACTCCATAATGTCGCCGTTAAAAATATCAGAAACTCGCCTTTAAAAAAGGTATTTTTCGTTTTTATCATATAATTTCAGTTTTGTTATATCACCAAATTTTCGTAGTAGATTTCGTTTTGCATATATTTTTTCGGGTCTATTTCGTTTTGATTGTACGCTAGAACTAGTTTGACATAAGCAGACTCAAAAGAAATATTTAGTAACGGTATTCCGCCTGCGTCCATAATGCGTTTTGTTGTAAGATACACTTCTCCGCCGATTCGCTTAAATGACATCAGATAAACGTCCACGCCTTTAGAGTTACATTTGCTTATAAATTCTGTTAGTGAAAATTCCGCATTCTCAACACAGTTTGACGAAGAATGATACAAAGCGCACAAAACTGCTTTGGTTTTATTTGTTAGTGTAAAATTGTTATAATTTAAACCCGGATACGCTTTTATCGCCAAAATTTGATTTGTGAACTCGCTTTGGTTTTTGCAAACAATTTTTTTACCCTCTTTTTCAGCCAATTCTTCTTTCTTTGGATTTTGCGGATTTTCATTCAAAACAAATGTGCCATCTATTACTTGTCCAAACTCAATATTTCCAAAGGTAGTAAACTGGTCGTCATACGGATTTGCTTCTTGCATGCGGGTAGCCAAATACACGACGTTTCTCTTCTTTTTGTCTTGAAAAACCGAAAAAACGCCTTTTATATGGTTTTTCGCTATAAGTAAAACAGAATTGTTAAAGTTGTCCTGCCCGTTGCTGTTGGGATGACCTAATACGTGATTGCTGCATGTTAGCACTATGGGTATGTTACTTTGTGAAAACAAAAAGCCCATATAGGCGGATGTGTACGGTATCGTATCAGAACCGTGCGTTATAATGACGCCGTCATAATTGTCGCTCGATTTTTCCGCCACACAATCGGAAATAATTTTCCAATGAGCAGGCGTAAAATTTTCCGACAAAACGTTCATAGGCTGAACTGTATCGAAAATAACGTCAATATCGGGATACTCTTTCGTAAAGCCTTCGATAATAACCCTGCTCATAGCGTCGTCAACGTTTATTGTTGCGCCTTCTATTCGGCTGCCTATTGTTCCCCCCGTAAATACAACGAGTATTTTTGTCATTTTTCACCTTTAAGGAATATTTTAATTTATTTGTCTATTACTACCTTACTAAATACGCCAAAATAATACCATATAAGACGCCAAAAAGCAACTTGCTAAAACAAGAAAAATATCTATCTTTAACGGCTTTTTCGACATAATTTTTCCTTTGTACCCCTTGCAATCGACTGGTAAAAAATGTATAATGGTTTTTAATAAAATATCACAAAAAGGCGGTGAATAAGAATAAATGGAAGAAAATAATTTTCACAACGACGTTTTGGGCAAGGCTAAGATGGTAAACGTCAGTCACAAGCCCATTACCGACCGTATTGCGATAGCCAGCGGCAAAATACTAATGAAAGACTCCACATTAGAACTTGTAAAAGCTAATGCTCTTGCAAAAGGCGACGTATTGGGCACAGCAAAAGTTGCAGGGGTTATGGCTGCGAAAAAAACTTCGGAAATCATACCGATGAGCCACACGATTTCACTCAGCGGCTGTGAAATAGACTTTGAGTATTTGCCTTACGGCATTTTGGTGGTTGCAACCGTGCAGGCACAGGCAAGAACGGGTGTGGAGCTCGAAGCTTTGATTGCGGTAAACGCCGCTCTTATGACCATATACGATATGGCAAAATCCAGCGACAAGGAAATGGTTATTTCCGATATAAAACTACTGGAAAAATTTGGCGGCAAATCGGGACATTTTGTAAGAAAAGACAAATAATTAAAAAATAACAAAAAAGCGACGGAAACCCCGCCGCTTTTTTATTTTCATAATAAATTTTTTTAAAACAAGCCTTTGATTACGCCGTCATCTGAAATCGTCATATTGCAAGCGGCGGGAACTTTTGGAAGTCCCGGCATTAGCATGATATCGCCAGCCACAGCAACGACAAAGCCTGCGCCTGCACGCAACTGCACTTCTCTTACCGTTACGGTAAAGTTTTCGGGACGACCGAGTTTCTTTTGGTCATCTGAAAGAGAATATTGGGTTTTTGCTATGATAATAGGCAAGTCGCCATATCCTTCCGCAGTAATATTTTTCATATCTTTTTTTGCTTTTGCACTAAACTCAACTTCTTTTGCACCGTAGATTTTTGTCGCAATAGCGGTAATTTTGTCAGCTATGGTTTGGTTTAGGTCATAGACATAATTAAATTTGCCGCTTGCTTTGTCAACCAATGCCGCAACTTTTTTCGCTAATTCCACACCGCCTTCGCCGCCTTTTGCCCACACTTCGCAAGGCACAACGGGGGCGCCCAGTTTTTCGCACGCTTGTTCGATGATGCTTAATTCGGTTTCTGTATCGGTAGAAAAGCGGTTAATTGCAACAACGCAGTTAAGCCCGAATACGTTAGTCACGTTTTCGATATGTTTTGTAAGATTTGGCAAACCTTTTTGCAACGCTTCGACGTTTTCGTTCATAAGCGAATTTTTGTCCGCTCCGCCGTGAAGTTTGAGTGCTTTTACCGTCGCAACAATCACAACGCATTTTGGAGCAAGTCCCGCAAGACGGCATTTTACGTCCAAAAACTTTTCCGCACCCAAATCGGCACCAAAGCCCGCTTCCGTTACGCAGTAATCAGCATAAGTCAAAGCCGTTTTTGTCGCAAGAATAGTGTTGCAGCCGTGTGCGATATTAGCGAACGGTCCGCCGTGAATAATGGCGGGGTTGCCTTCCAATGTCTGTACCAAATTGGGTTTCAATGCGTCTTTTAATAGTATTGCCAAGGCTTGGTCTGCGCCAAGGTCTTTTGCCGTAACGGGTTTATTTTCATTATTATATGCGACTACGATTTTGCCCAGTTTTTCTTTTAGCTCGCCTAGATTATTCGACAAGCACAGTATTGCCATTATCTCGCTTGCCGCCGTTATATTAAATCCGTCTTGGCGTGTTACGCCGTCTGCAGTTCCGCCAAGCCCCACAATAACGCTTCTTAAGGCTCTGTCGTTAAGGTCGACACATCTATTCCACACAATACGTTTTGGGTCAATGTTAAGCGGATTATCTTGATGCAAACTATTATCTATCATAGCTGAAAGCAGATTGTTTGCAGCCGTAATAGCGTGTATATCGCCCGTAAAATGAAGATTTATGTCTTCCATAGGAATGACTTGGGAATATCCGCCGCCCGCCGCTCCGCCTTTTA
>DAOPIV010000021.1:0-15721 GCA_035399325.1 Clostridia bacterium
TACGGTTTTTCTGATAGTTGTCGTCCCACTTATTGTTAAAATGTATTGTGAGCCATGCCATAAACGGAGTGAGTACAAATAAGCATACGGTCATTCGCCAGTCTTTCATTGCCAGTATTGTAAATATGCCTATGATACGGATTGACGCTATAAACAGTGTTTCGGGGCAATGGTGTGCAAACTCGGTAATATCGAATAAATCCGTAGTGATACGGGACATCAATGTGCCGACTTTTTGATTGTCGTAAAAACTGTGCGACATTCTTTGCAAATGGTGAAACATATTTCGTCTTAGGTCGCTTTCGATTTTCACTCCCATAATATGTCCGTATTTTGCCACAAAAAATCTGCAAGCGATTTCGACAAGCCTTATTCCTATTAGTATAGAAGCGTATTTAATAACGGTCTGTAGTACCAAATATCCCGTTGCGATAGCTTCCGTTGTGATTTGCTCTACAAACAGCGGAAATATTATTTCCACTCCCGCAGCTACGAGCGAGCAAACCATATCCAAAACAAACAAGCCAAGATAAGGCTTGTAGTGTGGGACAAAATCTTTAACGTAGCTCCAGCTCTTTCTTTTTTGCGCTACGTTATCTTTGTTTTCAAAAGTCATAAATCTCCTTAGTTGTTTCTAATCTGTTGTAATCCTCTATTTTGACAAGTAAAATATATTACTTGGGTTTTAAGCGAAATTTGTTTCAATATTTTTATAGTTTCGCTAAATTCGGCTTCGCCATAGTTTACAAAAGCGTCGTCAACCAAAACAAAAGGAATATCGTCACCGTATATCAATTTTGCCAAAGTCATTTTTAGATAAAACAACGCAATCTCCCGTTCTCCCCGTGAAAAGTAATCCATATCGTACATAACGCCATTTTGCTTTGGCATCAATATAAAATCCGTGCCTTTACTGCCGTTACCGTTGTCAACGCTCACCACTATTTCTTCTATTTTACCGTTTGTAACAACGGACAAATATTTTTTCAGCTCTTCCGCCATTTTTGGCAAGTACGCTTCGGAAAGTTTGTCCTTTGCTTTTTTTAGACCCTCTATTGCCAACATTATTGCTTCGTATTCCGCTCTCAATTCCTTTACCTGCTTTTGTCCGTTGATAAGATTTTCTTTCAGCTCGGTTATATCGGGGATATCTTTGGACAATATGTCAATTTCTTTTGCCAGCGCAGATGCTTCTCTATGATTTTCGTCAATTTTATCACGCAAAATTTTTTGCTCACTTGTTAATTTTTCAAATGTCGTATCATCATAGGTTTTTGGTATTTCGATTTCGTCGGAATTTATATTTTTGTAGCTAAGGTAATAGTTTTGCAATTTGTCTATCACTTGCCCATATGTATCTATCACTTCGACTGGCTTCAATAGCTCTTTTATTTGAATGTCGATGCGTTTTATTTTTTTGCGGTGGTTTGCCCATACGAGCAATCCGACTAGCCCCACTATTACAGCAACACCCATAAAAATACCCAGCAGTAGGTAGTTGTCAAAAATACCGAACACAATTCCGCAAAAAACTGTCAATATGCTTATCGCAATCAACCATACGGACAAAATAGGTTTTTGCTTGGTTAACGGAATAAGTTTTTCTGCGGTTTGGATTTTTTTCGGAATTGCTTCAAAATCAGCACACGGCGGCAAATCTTCCAAGCTCTTTTGTTTTTGGCTTTCTCTTTCTTTTGCAACAGCTACTTGGGCGTCATATTTCAGTTTTTCATCGCTGATTGCTTTTAGTGTCTTTTCGTTTTCATTAACTTTATTTTTTAATAAAATTTCTTCATTAGAAAGCGTTTTTAGTTTTCTCTGTTTGGTTTCTATTTCTTCACGCTTACTCTCTGCCGTTTTTATTTGCTCAGTTAAGGACTTTACAGTTTCTTCCGCTTCGGGCAGCTTACCTTGCTCTCTGTTGTTTCTTTTTACCTTTTGTTTCAAAACAACCGCATTTGCGTCCAGATTGTTTATCGCCGTATCGCAATTTTCTCCGCCTATCATTTGACTGATTTTTTTACTAAAATTGTCGGTTGTATCCAGTGTGACGGCGTCTTGCGGCACAAAAAAGCAGTTGACAAAATCTGTATACATTAGGTCAAACAAACTTTCGCCAAGGTTTTCCATATCTATTTTTTTGCCGTTTTTTTCGTTTCTTAGTTCAACGGTATCGTCTTTTGGGGTTTTGCCAAATTCTCGTGTGATTCTTTTTGTTTCGCCGTTATGTTCGAAAACAAGCGAACCGCCAAACTTTTCCATCCTTCCCCACGGCATATATTTTGCCCTTAGGTTTTGAGATAGGTCTTTTGTGCGGGTATCGGGCAAACCGTAAAACATAGCTGCAATAAAAGCGGCAAGGGTTGTCTTGCCTGCGCCGTTTGCGCCGTAATTAACGTCGATGTTGTCGTCAAAATCTTTTTTGAAGTTTTTTAGCTTACCAAAAGCGACAATGTCAACACTCTTTATCATCGCTTTCCCTCCAACGCTATTAAACCAAGCTCTATGGCTCTATTGATAATATTTTCGTCATTTCCGCTTGCCTCAACGGCTTTTATAAATTCACCGATAAGGCTGTTTTCTTTTCTCAGTTTTTCTCTGTCATAATCAAGCGCCGTTTCGTCTGTTATTCTTGTTGCAAAAAAATCTTTTTTGTCGGATAAATATGCAATATCAACGTTAGGATTTCGTCTGCCGCAAACAATCAGATTTAGATAATTTTCCTTGCCTATTTCCGCTGTTACTTTTGCGTATTCTTTTAGCAAGGCGTCTAATGAAGTCAACCCCGTAACGTCAAGATTTTTTGTTATCATATGCCTTTTAGCAGTATCGTGTCGGACTACGGCGTCTTTGCCGTTTTTATTGGTGTCAAGCATAATAAAACCTGTTTCGCCGATGTCGCCAAAGTCTCTCGGCTCGTTTGAACCGCAATAGCAAATAAGCCCACGAGAAAATTTGGCTAGCGAAAACTTATGGTAATGTCCCATAGCGACATAATCTATTGGCTCGCTGGCAAAAACAGAAAAATCAATTTCTTTTTGGTCGCCGTGCAGAACCAAAATATTGTATTTATTATTGTCAAATACTACCTTTTGGCTTTCAAATGCGTTGTCAATTCCGTGAATAACTACTCTGCTGTCGAGTTCGTAAGAAGATTGTTTGTCAAATATCTTCACATTTTCGGGCATATTTTTCGCCGCTATCTTTGCTAAACGCTTGTCGTGATTTCCAAATAATAAAAATATCGGTATTTCTGCGTCATAAAAGGCATCCGCAACGGCCGCAAAAATTGCGTTATCAACGGTGCCGGAATCAAAAAGGTCGCCAGCAACAATCATTGCGTCGGCGTTGTTTTTAGCATATGTGACAAGTCCGCAAAAACTTTCAAGCAATTCTCTGCGTCTCAATGCGGCGTTTTCGCCCAAGCCTGCCAAAGGAGCGCCTAAATGAATATCGGAACAATGCAAAATTTTCATAAAAATTACCTTAATAAAAATTTTATCACAGCAACCCAAATAATACAAGCGTCACCCGTAAAAATAGACAAACAAAAACCGCTTTAATTTTAAGCGGTTTTATTTTTTTAAAATTTATTCGCAAATTTCATTGAGTTTTGAAACAAGCTCGTCAACATCTATTCCGTGCACAGCGGCAGCTTCCGCAACCGATTCACCGTTAGCAGCAAGGCAGCCTATGCATCCCATACCATAGCTTTGAAAAACCAAAGCGGTGTTTCTGTTTACGTTCAGTACTTCAATAATTTTCATATCTTTATTGATTTTCATTTTTTGTATTTTTACTCCTTAAATAATTTTACAACTTTGTTCCGCAGTCAGGGCAAAATTTTGAACCTTTTTTTAGCGATGCACCGCATTTGGGACAAGCGTCTTTTTCGCTCATTTTCGCTCCGCAATCGGGGCAGAATTTTGCCGTTGGTTTCATTTTTGCTCCGCATTCGGAACAAAATTTCATATCTTCTTTTACTTCTTCTTGTGCGTCAGCGGCATTTGAAATATTTGAAAAAGCTCCGCCGAGCGCATTGCCTGCATTTTGACCCATACCCATACCGACAAACATTCCTGCAGTTCCGCTGTTGCGTGCGGCATCTCCAAGCGCATCCGCTGCTTTCTTTTGTGTGTATGTACCCATTTTATCGCTAAGTATTCCTAGTGCAGAACGTTCGTCAATCGCTTTTTCTACGCTTTCGGGGAATGATACGTTTTCGATAACAAAGTTTACAATTTCAAGTCCTATGCTTCTAAATTTTTGTCCGACATTGGAAACGCACATATCATTAAATTCTTGCAAGTTTGCGGAAAGCTCCAATGCGCCGACTTTGGACTCGGCAATAGTATCTGTAATTGTGGATATTAACATACTTTTTAGATAAGCGTTAATGTCGTCTACCGTAAAACGACTGTTAGTGCCGAGCAACTCTTGCATAAGTATTTTTGCGTCGCTTACTTTGAAGCTGTACATACCAAAAGCTTTAATACGTATTACGCCAAAATCTTTGTCTCTTAATGTAATGGGGGACGATGTGCCCCATTTTTGATTTGTAAACTGTTTTGTGTTTACAAAATAAACTTCCGCCTTAAAACGCGATTGTTTGTTCTGATAAAAAATCGCTCCAAGTCCCGACAAAAGCGGAAGATTTTTTGTTTCCAATTTATATTTGCCCGGTCCGAATACGTCCGCGATTTTGCCCAAATGAACAAAAATAGCTACTTGGGATTCTCTTACCGTAAGAGAAGAGCCGCTTATGATTTCTTTTCCGCTGTGCGGAAAGCGGTACGCCAAAAGGTCGCTGCTGTCGTCTTTCCATTCGATAACCTGCCACATTTGGTCTCTAAAAGCCATATTCATTCTCCTTTATAAAAATAAATTGGGTTGTTGTTTTATTTAATATCATATAAGATTTTATCACTTTTTTACATAAAAAGCAATAAAAACCTATATTGTTATGCTAGTGTTCGCCCATTACCAAACCTATTATTTTTTCATCGCTAAAAGTCTGAATTTCGGGATTTCTGCTGTCGTTACTATCGTTACGGTTGTCTCCCATCAAAAAATATCCTTCCGTCACCAGGTACGGCGTTGTGCTTAGCACCCCCGTTCTATCGGGACGGATTGCAGGCAACGTAACGCCATCGTATTCTTCATAAATAATTTGTCCGTCTGCGGTTTCTATTACCAAAACATAACCTTCACTAGACCAGACCAAAGAAATTTTGTCGCCTTCTATCGCAACCACCCTTTTCACCAAAGCTTTGTCGTCATATTCGTCATAAGCCACCACGATATCGCCCCTTGCTGGTTTTGCAAGCTTATTCACCCACACCCAGTCGCCGTCGTTTAGAGTGGGGTACATAGACGTTCCCGAGACTGTATAACTGCTGATAAAAAAACAGCGGAACACAATCGCAATCAGTACAAGAGCAATCAAAACCAAATAAAATACTAAATCGCCTTTTAGTTTCGAAGCTCTGTCGTCGATAATGTTCTGCCGCAATATTTTTTTGTCAGTTTTATTTTTACTCACGGTTTTTGTCAATTTTTTTTACCGCCTTTTTCACAGCATTGCTGTCCAAAAGAACAATATGCCCGCATTTAAGACATTTGAGTTTAAAATCAGCTCCCGTACGAACAACAAGCCATTTATCTCCTCCGCAAGGATGAGGTTTTTTTGTAGTTACAATGTCGTTAAGTTCCAGCATAAACTAACCTACTAGGTAAATAAAATGTTTGTGACTATTATATTGTTGTCACATGCAAAAGCTAATAAATCCAGTCCGCCTACTTTGTCTGCCGCTAGCGTTTTGCCGGCGGAACAACGGAAATCCTGTCCTGAAAGGACAATTTTTTGCCACATATTGCCGCCCAAAAGAGAAACTCTGCAAAAATATCTACACTGATCTTTGTTCCAGTTTTGGACTATACACACATCCAAATTTTGTTTGGTTTCACTGCATACGTCAAAAATCAAAACACTTTCAAAGTGCCTCAAAATCATATTTTCAGATAAGGCGAAAGTTCCGAACCGTTTACCCGAAATTCCGCCGATACCTAATGGACCCGTTGCAAAAACGATAGAGCTTTTGTCCCAAAGCGTTTCTTCACCGGTCACATCAATAGGAATAAACTCTCCCATACCCATTGATTGGTTGTAAATCATACGTGTATAGTCTATGAGCGTCAGGTTTTTTGCTATGTCTTTTGGCGTAAATACGTTGATTTCACTGGACAATTTCATACCGACGAAAAAATCGGCGTTTGCATATACGCTAACGGGCAAATCTTCGTCATAAATATTCAATTCCGCTTTCCCGCCGTGATCGGTTTTTGTAACTATTGGCGCAACCCAATTCAGTCGATTGCCTTTTTGTCCTCTTGCATACCATATCGTAAACAAAGTTGCGTCGGTTTCCACCTTGGCGTATATTTTTCCTTCTTCTGCATAAACGGTGAGTTTTGGCTGTTTTGGCGATTTTTCAAACACAAGACTGTTTTTAAACCATCTATCCATAGATTTTTTTACTTCTGTTGTAAGAGTGTCAAGCATTCCCGCCACAAAAAAATAACGTGAGTTTTTGTTTGGAAACCTTTGCATCGCCGCTGCCGTGTCAGACATATCGGTATGTTTGCTGTTGCTTCCAACCAGCACATATACGGGTTGTTCGATAAGGTGAATATAGCTTTGGGGACATATTCCGGCAAGCCATCTTTCTTCTTCTTCTATAATTTCCAGATTTTCGTCAGGTGAGATTTCGTCACGCTCTTTATCGGGATTTTTATAGTCTTCCCAAATTTTGCCGTATACAATACACGCTGTGCGAATACGGCTGTCAAAAGCAAGACAGTGGCTGGCAATCCTTGCAGATTTGCCAATGCTGTATATACAAATGTTTTCTTTATCCGCACTGGTACGCTCGCACAAAAAAGTAATAGCGCGCATTGTGTTTAGTGAATATTCATACCAAGAAGTTTCGGTCGCATCGGTGTCCACCCTTGTCAAGTGTCTGCCCGCAAGATTGTAGTTTGCGTAAGAAACGGATTCGGGATAAACGGTATGTTTTCCTTCGCCCAAATCTCCCGCATAGTCTATGGCAAGAGCGGTATATCCTTGATTTGCCCAATAGACGAGATTGTTCGTGTCAACAGGCTCATTGGTTTTTCCGACAACTACCAAAGCGGGCATATTTTCTCCGCTTGAAGCAACCACGCAGTAAACTCTGCTTGCTTCGCTGCCCAAATGCCTGCCAGTGAAATAATAATATTCTATTTTTATATTGCCCGACTGTTCGCTTTTTAATAACGTTGCGTCCAAACTTTCTGCCACAGGGTCAAAGTTTTTCCATATCTGTGCGGGCGTTAAAAGTGTTCCCATTTGTTTCCTCATAAAAAAAGTGAAAAAGCAAGTTAGATTTTACAACTAATTTAAACTATTGTCAACATTAGCGATGTATTTATGGTAATATGCCAAGATACCCTTGACAGCTTGAGAGTAGCTCTGAACCCCTCCGCTTACATCATTTCCCTTTAAATATATATCGTTAATTTTGTCGAAAATTTCGCTTATTATGCCGTCATAGCTATCATAAAATTGGTTGGAATAAGCATAGTCGCTCAAAACAAGCGGATTTAGCTCACTCATTAGCTCTTCATATAAAACCGCATTTGTTTTATATATTTCATTTACAAGCCTTGCAAATATGACGGTCAGTCCCGAATACCGAATATAATCATTTTCGCTGTTTATACATATGATTTCCGCAATAAAGTTGCATTCGCCCTCGTTCATAATGCCTTTGCTGTGAGCAATTTCGTGGGCTGTGGTTGTCGGCATATCTCGGTCGGGCATATTGCCGCAAACATTTATTTCCGCAAAAAAAGGAAAAAATATTCCTGCCGTGCCTGTGAAGTTCATAATAGAAGACGGATAATATTGTTTTGGACGCAAATCAAAATCGTATAAAAAATCAAATATTTCCGTTTTGCCGTATGTGTTCAAAATCTCTTCCGACATTTGGTCGAAACTCATGTCCATTACGCTGTGCCCGTCGGCAAACTGAATTTTTCCAGCTGTTTCGTTAAGCTCTGCCAAGTAATATCTTGCAGCACTTTCTAAAAAATCAGCATCCTCATCAGTCAAGGTCAAATCCATAGTGTCGTAAACGCTTTCTTTATGGTAATTAAAGCCCATTACGCAATAAAATAATGTAAGACAAACACACGCTATGGCGATGATATTCATAAAAAATCTTATTTTTTGTTTTGATAAAACAAATAACCAAATAATCAAAACCGTTAACGGAATAACTGCTACGGTAAGTATTCCTAAAATAGATACTGGCGTAAGTGAGCTTAGCCAACCAATTATTTTGATAAAAAATTCGTTAACGGGCGTGAAAAAACTTGACGCCGCCGAATTATTTAGTATTACAAAAACGGCAGTGAGAAAAAAAATTGTTAAAAATACAATATTTTTTTTATTAAATATTTTCCCTAAAAATTTTCGCATCAATAATATAAGTTACCCAGTGACGCAGTTGTCCGCTCATATTGACACCGTTTTCGTGAGATACGACAACGCCGCCCATAGCTTCGGGTATTCGTCTACTGGCAATATTTTCAAAATCAACAGGATATATCATACCCAAAATCGGAGTGTTTGTAACCGCCCATTTTGACAATTCCAAAATTGCTTCTTTTCCATAGCCGTGTCCGTGCGCAGATTTTTTTATCCAAATACCAAGCTCTGCTACGGGTTTATGCACAGAATGAAGTCCGCCGCCGCCGTAAAATTCGCCGCTAACTTTGTCAAGTATAACCACGCCAATATCTTTTCCTTCTTCATTTAGTTTCATTTGACTTTTGACATATGCAAGCGTTTCACTAATGTCATCGGCTTGTTTTGGATTCATATATGTAGTGACGTCTTTATTTAGTCCCTTAAACATTTCTTCGGCGTATTTTTCGCTGACTGCCACAAGTTTTAGTCTGCTTGTTTCCAAGATAAAGTTTCCGTAATTACTCATTTGTGATATTTTCCCCCTTCCAAAATATTGAAAGCTCTATATATTTGCTCTGTTAACAGTACTCTTGCCAAAGAATGCGGCAGTGTTTCCGCACCAAAACTCAAAACGAAATCCGCCTTTTTTTTTACGCTCTCGCAAAGTCCGATACTTCCGCCGATAACAAAGGTTATTTCCGACGCTGTATTTTTGATTTTGTCTATTTTTTCGGCAAATTTTTCGCTCGACAGATTTTCACCGTCTTTATCTAAAACTATAATGTAACCGCCGAGTTTTGATAAAATTTCTTTCGCTTCTTTTTCCAGCTCGTTATCACACAAGATTTCGTCTATCTCAGTTATTTCCGTTTTTGTGTATCTAGAAAGCCTTTTAACGTATTCCGCCAAGGCTTCTTTATAATATTTTTCTTTTACTTTGCCAATAGCTATGATTTTTATTTTCATGCTCCGCTCACCAAACTTATCATCCACATTCCGGCACAAAAAATACAGCCGATAATAAACACCGCTATGTCTACCAATTTTGGTTTTTCCAGTACGCTTTCACCCTCTTCTGAGTTGCGTAAAAATTCGCTAAAATTATTCGGCGTTTTTTTGATAAACAATATAAGGCAAACCGCAACGATTACCGCTCCGATTATCATAGTCAAATAACGATACTCGGAAAAAACAGTGACAGCTAAGGTTTCGGGTAAAGTCAGCGACAAAACGATAGCGAGAGAGTTATTAAATAAATGCATTATGATAGGCACCCAAATGCTTCCGCTGGTTAGATAAATAAATCCAAGCAAAAATCCAAATACAAACTGGTAAACAGTGTTTGCGGGACTCATATGAAACAGCATAAAAGCAAAGCCCGAAATAAGACTCGCCCCGATTTTGCCGTATCTAACCAATCCGCCTGCAACCGCACCCCTCATAAAAATTTCTTCTGTAAACGAGGCTATGAGGCAAGCCACAATAACGGCTGAGATTATTTCTATTGGAGTAGCATTTATTACTGTGCCTTGAGGGCTGGGGAAACCTAGTTTTACGATAAAATCGCTAAACATATCCACCAAGGGAATCATAAAAATAAAAATCCCAAATGTTATTTCCAGACCTAAAAGTATCTGTTTTACATTCGGTTTTATATTAATTCTTACAGATGAAACAAAATTCACATGAAAAATTTTTGAGCAGACGAATACCGCCAAAACCAAACTTAGCGATGCCACTCCCGCAACAATCCATCCAAAAAGCGGAGTTTGTGCCGTCTCGCTGCCTGCAATAAAATACGGCAAAAAACTTGTCGCCATAAATACTACAAAGCAAATAAAAAACATACGAAAACTTTCCGAAGCTTTCCAAAATTTTCTTTCAATCATTCGCAAATCTCCCATTGCGCCGCAACTGACAATTTAATTTTGTCGCCGTAGCCCGCTTTATCTAATACCGCTTTTGCGCTGGAATATGCAATTTCGGGCAAATTGTTATTTTCCGACAAGTGTGCCAAAATTATTTGATTTACTTTCTCCAACTTCACTCGGCTTAATAAGTAGGCTGTTTGCTCGTTTGACAAATGTCCGTTTTGGCTGGCTATTCGTTTTTTCAGTGGCAGTGAATAAATGCCGTTTCTGAGCATATCAAAATCGTGATTGCTCTCAACGATAAGTATTGACGCATCCGTCAAAAAATCAACAAGCTGTTCGTCCACGCAACCTGTGTCTGTGACATACACCGCCGTATCAATACCGTCACATATCTTAAAACCTGTGCAACAGCTTGTATCATGATGACAGCGATAAGTTTCTACAGTAATCCCGTCAAGAGTAACTCCGCTGTCAAAAATGTTTGCGGTCAGCCCCGTGCGTTCATAAAGTTCCTTTGCTCCGTTACGGTGAACAAAAATTTCGATTTGCGGATTTTTTTGAGCAAGTACGGTTAATGCCGATATATGATCGGTATGAGCGTGCGTAATCAATATGTATTTTATATCGCTTATACAGTACCCTGTTTTTTTAAGCTGCGATTTTATTCTGCCGTAGCTTGAACCGCAATCAATAAGGATATTCGTGTTTTTTATGCTTATTAAAGCGCAATTGCCTTTGCTGCCCGAAATCAATGTTCTAACCTTCATAGTGCTATTGATTATATCGCTTTTCCTTTGTTTTGGCAAGCAACAAT
Organism: Clostridia bacterium; assembly: GCA_035399325.1. Lineage (GTDB taxonomy): Bacteria > Bacillota > Clostridia > Christensenellales > CAG-314 > JAQUSX01. Next base: position 11,201 of record DAOPIV010000021.1, read on the forward strand.
ACTTGCCACTTTTCAACACAAAGTTTCATTTATATTTCAGTCATGCGACATACAATTTACTTCCGTACATAGTAATATAAAAACAAAATTAAAATGGTAAAAATGCAAATTTTGACAATAATTTGTTTTATAATATGTTTAATGGAGGCGAATTAAAATGACGACATATATAGTAACAGGTGCTTACGGACACTTAGGAAGCACTATAATAACGGAACTCATCCGTCAAAATAAAAAAGTCAGAGGTCTTATTTTGTTCGGCGAAAAGCCGACGATTGAACAATCCGTTTTTACGGGAGCGGAAATATTTGAGGGCGACGTTACCGACATAAATTCGTTGGAAAATCTTTTTGACGTGGAAGGCGAAAAAATCGTCATACACACGGCTGGGATTGTTTCCATAGAAAACAAAATTAACAAAAAAATGTACGAAGTAAACGTGACGGGAACAAGTAATGTTATAGCTATGTGTAATAAACACAACGCAAGGCTTTTGCACGTTTCTTCCGTTCACGCCATCCCCGACCGTCCAAAGGGCACAAAGATTGTCGAGATAGACCACTTTGACCCCAAAAAAGTCAAAGGCGGTTACGCAAAGACAAAAGCCATAGCTACAAACCTTGTCTTGCAAGCAGCAAAGAACGGACTGAATGCCAGCGTTGTTATGCCGAGCGGTATTATAGGTCCTTTTGACAACGGTAGAAATCACCTCGTAGCTTTGATAAAAGACTTTTTAGCGGGAAAACTCCGTGCCGTAGTCAAAGGCGGTTACGACGTCGTGGACGTTCGTGATGTTGCGTCAGCGTGCATAACCGCTGCCGATACCGCAAAAATAGGCGAAACTTATATACTTTCTAACGCTTATATAGGTATAAAAGAGCTTTGCGACCAAATTTCCCAAATCTCAAATGTAAAACCAATAAGAAATGTTATACCAATATGGTTTGCGTATATGTTTTCGCCATTATCCGAAGCATATTACAAAATACGTGGCGTGCGTCCGCTTTACACTGCATACAGTCTTACGGTTGTTATGAGTAACGGCGTGCTTGACCATAGCAAAGCGACAAAAGAATTGGATTTTCATCCACGTGATTTAAATGAGAGTATCTCCGATACTGTAAAATGGCTAAAATCAAGTTGTGTATTTAATGCTCCAAAATATGTCCTAAAAGCCACAAAAAAAACAATAAAGAATTAAATTTCAATAAATTTACAAAGATAAAACGCCTTCAAAAATAAGGCGTTTTTCTTTTTGCGATTTTTATTGCATTTGATGATCAAAAAAATCAAACATTAAATCTAAACAAAACGACGTCTCCGTCACGAATTACGTAATCTTTACCTTCCGAGCGTACTTTCCCCTTCTCTCGAGCATTGTTGTAATTGCCGCATTCAAGCAAAGTTTCATAAGGCACGATTTCCGCGCGAATGAAACCTTTTTCAAAATCACTGTGGATTTTTCCCGCCGCTTGCGGAGCTTTTGTTCCTTTTTCCACCGTCCAAGCTCTTGTTTCTTTTTCTCCTGCCGTAAGGTAAGATATAAGACCTAATAAATCGTAGCATTTTGCAACAAGTTCATCAAGCGCGCTTCTTTGCAAACCGTAGCTTGATAAAAACATCTGTTTTTCTTCCCCGTCCAAAGACGCAAGCTCTTCTTCCACCTTCGCACAAACAACCATAACCTCGGCATTTTCAGCCGCTGCGGCATTTTTTACCGCCGTCACCATTTCATTGTCGGGATTACCAAGCTGATTTTCGGAAATATTCGCCGCATAAATAACAGGTTTTATGGTGAGTAACCACAGGTCGTCTGCGATGATTTTTTCTTCTTCCGTTAATGACAGTGTCCGAGCAGGTTTTCCGCTTTCTAGATTAGTTAATATTTTTTGATATATTTCCGCTTCCATCTGCCATTTTTTGTCGCCCGTTTTAATCATTCCTTTTGCTTTGTCAAGTCTAGCTGAAACCGTGTCAATATCTGCATAAATTAGTTCCAAATTTATTGTTTCCATATCGGAAACAGGGTCAACTTTGTCATTGACATGGGTAATATTTGAGTCCACAAAACACCTTACCACATGCACAATGGCGTCCACTTCACGAATGTGCGACAAAAATTTGTTGCCCAATCCTTCGCCTTTTGACGCACCCTTAACAAGCCCTGCAATATCCACAAATTTGATTGTTGTGGGCGTGATTTTTTTACTGTCATAAAGAGCGGCTAGTTTTTCCAAACGAAAATCGGGTACAGGCACGACCCCGACATTGGCTTCTATGGTGCAAAAAGGGTAATTTGCGCATTCCGCTCCCGCTTTTGTTATTGCGTTAAATAATGTGCTTTTGCCAACGTTAGGCAAACCAACAACTCCAAGTTTCATATGTTCTTATTTTCCTATATGTTTTATAAACGTCTTTTTTATTTAAAAAACGTATAAACTAATTGTACAACAAAGATTTTCTTTTGTAAACATTTGACGGACAGGTGGCAAGGTATGAAATTTTGGGAATGTATTTTTTTGGGGTTAGTGCAAGGCGTAGCGGAGTTTTTGCCAATTTCCAGCAGCGGACATCTTATTTTACTTTCAAAAATACTAGAAATCGAAAGCGACCTTAGCTTTGATGTTTTTTTGCATTTTGGCACGCTGGCGGCTGTCGTTTTTTGTTACCGCAAAACCATTGTCAGTCTTTTTACAAAACAAAACTCAAAAACGCTTTTATATTTAGTGCTGGCGAGCGTTCCCACTTTTGCTATTGCGTTTGTCGTGAAAATGTTTATACCTTTTTCTATTTTGGAAAGTTTGTTACCGCTTGGTTTTGCGTTAACTATCGTTTTACTTATTTTAATTCGCTTTGCAAAAACAACAAAGCCGCTTCCCACACTGCTTTCGTCAATAATAACGGGCGTCGTTCAAGGCATTGCCGTTTTGCCCGGACTAAGCCGCAGCGGCTCGACAATCGCAACAATGTCTTTTTTTGGAATAAACAAAGAAAAGTCTGCGGAATTTTCTTTTCTTTTGTCCATACCTGTGATTTTGGCTAGCGTTGTTGTGGAAGGTTACACAGCCATAAAAACGCCTCTGCAAACTCCCATACTAAATATTATTGCTGGTGTTGCGGTGGCGGCTGTCGTGGGATTTTTTGCGATAAAAGTTGTGCAATTAACTCTGAAAAAATCAAATTTTACAGTTTTCGCTTTTTATCTTGCTATTCCTCTTATACTAAGTTTGATACTTTTGTAACATTCAAAATTTAAATGAATCTCGTATTTTTGCTGTTTGCGATTTTGTTTTTTACTTAATTCTTATGATAATTTTTTATTTATGGCGTGTTTTAATAATGTTTATTTTTTACCTAAAAGCCAATGCTAAATTATATTAAAGGAGGCACGAAAAAACTATGAGATGCAGTAAATGTCACCGCAAGGTAAACAGCTACAATGCCATGACCTGCTGTCATTGTCACAACATTATTTGTATGGACTGTGCCGCAAGCGACGGATATGTTTGTCCAAAATGTCTTGGCAATGTAAATCCGTTTAGTTAAAGTTGCGTTTTCACCGCCGATTTGCTATAATGGTAAAAAATTACCATGAAACAATTTTTCGACAAAAAAAAGACAGAAAACGGAGTGATTTTGGCAGTGTCGGGCGGAGTGGACAGTATGACGCTGCTATATCTTGCTTTATGCGAAATTCCAGACAAAATTAAAGTCGTCACAGTAAATCATCATTTGCGTAAATCCGCAGAAAAAGACGTTTTGCTTGTGACAAATTTTTGCAAAGCCAATTCTGTGCCTTATATTGTCGCAGACGTGTACCCAAAGCCGTTTGCAAAGGAAAACGGCTTGTCCATAGAAACCGCCGCAAGGATTTTGCGACACGATGTATTGGTACTTTTGTCAGACGACAAGCCCATTTGTCTAGCGCACAACAAAAACGACCAAGCCGAAACCGTGCTTATGCACCTTATAAGAGGCAGCGGAAACAAAGGCGTTTCGGGAATGAGCGAACAAGGCAAATTTTACCGCCCATTACTAAACTTAACCAGATGCGAAATTGAAGAAATCGCAAAAAACAACAATATACCTTTTGCCTTAGACAAAACAAACAAAGACAACCGATATTCCAGAAACTTTGTAAGAAATAAAATTTTGCCGAAACTTAATATTCTAAACCCCAATGCAGTGAATAACATTGCTCGCTTTGCCGACTTACGCCAAAGCGACGAAGATTATTTTGATAAAATCGTAAACGATATATACCCAACTTTAAATATAAGTGTGCAGAACGGACAAGCTCAAATAGGTACTGATGTTTTCGAGCTTCACCCTGCTCTAAAAAACCGTGTTTTAATCAAAATTTTTCACGAACTCGGCTATGACTGTGATATTGAACAAATTCATTTAGAAGACCTTGACAAACTAAATAAAAACAACAGCGGAAAAAAGTTGTGCCTACCCTTTGACTTAGTAGCCGTAAAAAGCTATAATGTCATTAATATTTTTTCGTCACAAAATTTA
>DAOPIV010000022.1:0-14335 GCA_035399325.1 Clostridia bacterium
CATTTCGACCAGCGGTGTTGTCATTTTGATTTTTTCCATTAGTTTTCTCCTGTTTCTTATATATTTTTTTAATAAAAGTTCAAATTTTTAGGCGGGTTAAGTTAACCCACCTAAACGGTTTATTTTTGTTTTGAAAGGTACGCATAATAGTTCATCAAGCAGCCAGTCAATAATATCGTCTTTTCTTCGGGCGTGAGGTTGGTCACGTGAAGTGTCACATCGTGCGCCTTGCCTTTTGCAATGACTTTTGCGGGGATGTTTTCTTCACCGCTTTCAATAGCCTTGCGGATATTTGGAACGAAAACATAGTCGCCGTCGGCGTAATCGAACGGAGCGTCTTTGTCAAGAGTAAACGGCACGATACCCCAGTTTATGCAGTTGCTGCGATAGCGTTTTGTAGCATATTCGTAGCAAATGTTTGCGTCGCCGCCCAAAACTTTTTGACAGCTTGCCGCTTGTTCACGAGCACTACCGTCACCAGGCTTAAAAGCAAATACGCAAGAACCGAAAGAGGTGTTTTTCGCCAGTTCTTCGGGATTGTTGCTGACAACTTTTAACGTGTCGATAATGCTTTGGTCAACTTTGCCGTCACGTCTTGCTCTATCAAGTTTTTGCACTTCTTTGCTGTTCGGAACATAAGAGGGGACACGTCTTGAAAGAGCGAATTCCGCAAGTTTAAGAGGGTTACTGCGATAACTGCTTGTTTCGCCTGACGGAATAAGTTCGTCTGTCGTGGTTACTGCGTCTTTAATGAATGCGGTAAATTTCAACAGCATATTGTCCGACAATGCGTACATCTTTGGCCAGTCTGTGATGTTTGGACCATATTTTAGTTCCGCAGATTCTTCGGGAGCGTTAAATCCATAGTAAATACGTTTTTGATAAATGCTTCCGTCAAAATCATATTCTTTTTTAGGTTCTTTGTAATCAATATCTGCCGCACTGGTAAGAACGCCGCCGTTTGCCGCCGTTGCCGCAATAGAACGAGCGTCCATTAATGCAACAGAACTGATTTGACCTTGGTTGGGTTTGCTTCCTTCACGGTTGGGGAAGTTGCGTGTGGTATGGCGAATTGAAAATCCGTTGTTTGCGGGTACGTCGCCAGCACCGAAACAAGGACCGCAGAAAGCGGGTTTTAGTATTGCGCCAGCTTCCATGAGTTTTGCCGCCGTGCCGTCACGAGTGATTGCCATATAGATAGGCATACTTGCGGGATAAACGCTAAGACCAAAATAGCCGTTGCCAGTAGAAGCCTCGTCCAAAATAGCCGCCGCAACTGTAAGATTGTCATAAAGTCCGCCTGCGCAGCCTGCGACAATGCCTTGGTCCACATTTATTTTGCCGTCAACGATTTTGTCGCTTATATGGAAATCAACTTTTCCAAATGCGTCTTTGTTTTCGGTATCGATTTTGTTAAAAATATCACGAGCGTTTGCTTTGAGTTCGTCAATCGTGTATGCGTTTGACGGATGGAAAGGCAGAGCTATCATAGGCTTTTCTGTGCTTAAATCAAGTTCGATAACCTTGTCATAATATGCGACTTTTTCGGGAGCAATTTTTTTGTAATCTTTTGCTTTGCCGTGACGAACATAATATTCCTGCACTTTGTCGTCCGTTTCCCAAATACTGCTTAGACATGTCGTTTCCGTCGTCATTACGTCTATGCCGTTACGAAAATCTACGGAGAGATTGCCGATGCCTTCGCCGACAAATTCCATAATTTTGTTGTTTACAAAATTGTTTGCAAATGTCGCTTTTACCAAAGATACGGCGATATCGTGAGGACCTACGCCGTGTGGGACTTTGCCCGTAACGTGTACCAATACCACTTCGGGAGCGTCCACGTCGTATGTGTTTTTGAGTAGTTGTTTTACAAGTTCGGGTCCGCCTTCGCCTACGCCCATAGTGCCTAATGCGCCGTAACGTGTGTGACTGTCAGAACCCAAAATCATACCGCCGCACTTTACCATAGCTTCACGAGCGTATTGGTGAATAACGGCTTGGTTGGGTGGAACGAAAATTCCGCCGTATTTTTTTGCCGCCGACAAGCCGAAAACGTGATCGTCTTCGTTTATTGTGCCGCCGACTGCGCAAAGAGAGTTGTGGCAGTTTGTCATTGCGTACGGAATGGGGAATTTTTCCAGTCCGCTTGCTCTTGCCGTTTGGATTATGCCCACGTAGGTAATGTCGTGTGACATAAGCGCGTCAAAACGGATGTGCAGTTTTTTGCCGTCACCCTGTTCATTATGCTCGCGCATAATTTTGTACGCCATTGTGCCTTCGCGCGCAACGGCGGGAGCGGGAAGATTGTCGCCGCTTTTTACGATTTTGCCGTCTACTAAATAGACGCCTTCATTGATTAGCCGAATCACAACTAACCTCCTGTAAAATTTATATTTTTTAAATAAAAGTTCGCTAAGTTTAGTTTTTCGTATTTTTATAGGTTTTTAACCTAATTTGAGCTTATTTATTCTACCGCCAAAAAGCCTTTTTCATAAAGTTTTTGGGCAAAAATAGACAACATCAACATATCTGCACAACCGCCGAAACTGATGTTGTTTTCTTTGTAGCTTACACAAAGACATTGTAATGTCTCTTGACTGAATTTGTCAAGTAAAGCGGACGCTTTGTCACGTGCTATTTTGTATTTTGACTCGCCTACACGATATAAAACGTTGGTGTCGTCCAATATCGTGATGAGTTTTAACAGCACCAAAATATTGGTGTCGTTTTTGCTGTAACCTTTGAGCGGATACTCGCAAAAAAGCGGTAGTGTAGTGTTTAAAACTTTTTCATATCCGTCAAGCGCCTGACCAAAAGCTCCCCGTACGCCGTATTTTTCCCGCATTAGACTTCCGTGAGTGCCGTTTTCAAGCAATGGTTCAAGCTCTAATGCAAAGTTTTTTATTTGACGAGACAATGCTTTTATACCCGTGACTCCATCCACATTTTTGCTTACCAATGCGCCGATAATCATACCCAGAGCAAAAATTGCGCCTTTATGCGTATTTATGTTTTTTGTTGCGGCAAACATTGCTTTTTCCGCTTTTTTGCCCGTTTCTTTCAGTGATAAAGCCAAAGAGTGAGTGTCAGTGTTGCCGAGAGCGAGTACTGCAAACTCTCTTAAATACGGGGTTATGGCTTTTATGCTTTCGACAAAGAGCGGATAACTCATATCCGAATGCGCGCCGCTGCTAACTCTATCCACAAGACCGGGCTTTGGGGTGGTGTCGAGTTCTTCATACAATGATTCGACAGCCAGTTTTGTTATTTTATCTATATATCTAAGCATTTTTTCTGTAAATTTTCATTGCTAATAAATTTTTTACAAATTTAATTAATGGCATTCCTTTTCTTTTTTATATTTCTCTATTAAATATTCTTTTGTGTGCGGCGGCACGATAGGGCTAATAGCGCTAAAATCGCCTTTTTCAAAAAGACTTCTTACATAGCTAGCGGAAATAGGTGTATCGCCAAAAGTTTTGCGTGAAATAATTTCCACTTTAATTCCGTGTTCGGGCAGTACTTTTTGCATCAGCTCGTTGTATTGCTTGGTTGCTGGGTCAGTGGGTTCTTCTCCTAAAAATCGTGTGGTGATATTAAGCGCAGGGGCAATATGACGGGCAAATATATCAAGGTCAAGTAAAATTTGGTTGCGTGCGACTTCGCTTGCGTCTTTTATAAAATACGACGGGAAAGTCGCCTGTGAAATAATATATTGCGAGCCAAAATGCACTTGTACGTTTTTTAGATGAGCCGTGTTTTTCTTGACAAGCTCAAATCTATCTATTGCGTGCATAAAGGGCTGTTCTTCACTCACTACAAAAATATGCAGCTTATCAACCTTTGCCGCCGACGTTTCTATTAAATAAAGATGTCCGTTAGTCATCGGATTACAATTCATAACGATACAACCGCTTTTGCCGCTCACACGGGATTTTCCCAGGTCTTTTTCGTAGGAACTTATTCCGTCAAATTTACTCTCAAGTAAAACTGCATTGGGAGAATGTCCGACGGGATAAAATGCCAGCGATGAAAAAACTTTTTCATAAATATTTTTGGTAAATAAAAATGTATTGGGATAACCTTTTTCTCTTACATAATTGTGCAAGTGAGTCAGAAGCGAGTTAGCTAAATTCGATTCTCTTTGTGAAGGTGATATCGCAATACATTTAATGATATTTTTATACGCTCCGCCGCCTGCTAGCAATTCGCCGTTGCCGTAAACGCCGATATAATAGTCCATTTTTTCAATCAATAGACCATTATTAAGTAAAAATTCTTTTATCGAATTATAGTCCCGTTGATCGTTTAACCTTAATTGTCGAAATTCGTAATTCTCAAACATAATAATTTTTTCCTTATTGAGATTGCCTGAATTCGGCTATCATTTTTTTTATTTTCTCTTGCAGCTGTTCGTTTGTATGCGTGCGTGCTTTTACACAATACGCCGACGGTTTGTCGCACAATAAGCAAAGTCTGTTTTCCATACCGATTTCATTTCGGCTGACGCTCACTCCGTTCGCTGCGATAACGTCTATATCCATAAGTCTGCCCAAAGGGTGACTGTTTTCATAAGTAGCCGTGATTTTTTTAATAGCTATTGGGTCAAGGTCAATAGAGTAGATGATTTCGTATCCAGTGAGTTTATCCGTAACTACTTTTGTCAAAAGTTTTTCCCCGAAACTATTTTTGATAAATTCATCCGCTATATCGGCGACAAATTTGGCGTTGTCAGTGCGTTTTACTTCTCCAGGTGTTACCACTGTAAGAGAAATAAGGGCGGTATGAAATTCGGCTTGCATTTTTTTTTGTCTTGCCGCCCGTTCATCCCGAGCGGCAAGAACTTCGTTTAATGTTACGGATACTAAATTCATTTTTATTAGTCTTCTTCGACTATCTCGTGAATAACGTCTAAGATCGCTCCGTCACGGCTTGTGACAACGCCGACGATTTTTTCGCCAAATGGCAGGGGATCGGGCGTACCAATAACGCTGTCGGCAAGCGCTTTGAGTTGTTCAATCGAGACAACGTTTATTCTCGCTTTTTTCAGCCTTTCAGCTACTTCGGGGCGATTGGGGTTTACAGCAACGCCGTAATCGGTAACGATAACGTCCACAGTATCGCCTGGGGTAATAATAGTCGTTACTTTGTCAACTACACAAGGTATACGCCCACGCAGCAAGGGGCAAAGCACTACGGACAAAGCGGCGCCTGCCGAAGTGTCGGGGTGACCGCCGATTGCTCCACGAATAATGCCGTTGCTGCCTGTAAGTACGTTTACGTTAAAGTTTATGTCAACTTCCAAAGCAGAAAGCAGTACGACGTCAAGCCAGTTTATTGCCGAACCGTTGTCAAAAGGATTTGCGTAAACGTTTGCGTTTATTTGTTGGTGAAAACGATTGTTTTTGAGTGACTGACTAGCCAATGTGTCAAAAGACTGGACGTCCAAAAGTTTTTCAATCAAACCTTCTTCATGAAGCTGCACCATATGTCCCGTGATACCGCCAAGAGCATAACGGGCTTTGATATTGTTTTCTTTCATAGCTTCACGGATAAACTGTGTTACCGCAAGGCTTGCTCCGCCAGAGCCTGTCTGCATTGAAAATCCGTCATAAAAATAACCCGAATTTACAACGACTTTTGCAGCTATTTGAGCGAGAAGCAAGTCACGAGGATTTTTTGTTTGACGCAAAGCACCCGAGCTTATTTTTGCAGTTTCGCCGACTTCGTCAACCACGACAATATAATCGACTTCGCTTTCGGCAATAGCTACGGGGACATTGGGGTACGCTACAAGATTATCTGTAAGAATTACCACTTTGTCGGCGTATTCGGCATCAACTTTTGCATAACCCAGTGAGCCGCAGATAGATTTTTCCGTGCCTGAACGAGAGTAACCGTTTGCATTACCAAGATAGTCGCAACTACTCGCACCCAAAAAAGCTACGTCGATATGAATTTCATCGTTTCTTATTGCAGCCGCTCTGCCGCCATGCGAACGGAAAATAACGGGATTTTCCATCAATCCGTGACTGATAGCGTCTGCAAGGTCGCCTCTAAGTCCCGATGTTTGAATGGAAGTAATAACGCCGTTACGTATAAATTCTATAAGCGGGGAATGAACTTCGGAAAGACTGCTCGCAGCCAAAGTCAAATTTTTGTATCCCATTTCGGCAAGCTTTGCAACAACCATATTTACGATTTTGTCGCCGTTACGAAAATGGTGGTGGAATGAAATTGTCATTCCGTCTTTTAAGCCCGATTTTTTTATCGCAGTTTCAAGGTCGACAATTTTTTCGCTTTCGGTTTGCAAATCTTTTCTTGGGGTAAAGTCACGTTTCTTCGTTTGTTCGTTCCAGTCTTTTTTGTAGACTGGCATATTAAGCTGTTTTGCGATTTTTTCTATATCTGTCATTTTGTTAGGCATTAAGTTCACCCCCGATTTCGTCTTCTGTGATAACTCCGCAAGCGAGAGCCATTTGAATGGTGCGTTCAGCGCGGATTACCACAGGCTTGTCAACCATTTTGCCGTTGAGCGACACGACGCCGCTTCCTTTGGCTTTGGCTTCTTCTATTGCTGCCAGTATATCTTTTGCCTTTAATATTTCTTTTTCGGTGGGGGCAAAAATTTTGTTTACTATTTCTATCTGACGGGGGTTTATGATGGATTTTCCGTCAAATCCCATATTTTTAATTAAACGGACTTCGTTTTCAAACGTTTCCATATCGTTTAGGTCGGAAAACACGGTGTCGAGAGCTGCGATACCTGCCGCTCTTGCCGCAACTACGATTGTCTGACGGGCAAGCATTAATTCTATGCCTTCTTTTGTGCGGGATGTTTTAAGGTTTGCGCAGTAATCTTCCGCACCGAGTGCTATACCCATCATACGGGGCGAAGCGGTGGCGATTTCATATGCGTTAATAACGCCCAAAGCGCCTTCTATTGCCGCCATAATGAGAGTTTTACCGACGGGAACGCCGATTTCTTTTTCCACACGTGCGATTTCACGCTCGACTTCCAAGACTTCTTCTTTTGTTTCTGTCTTTGGCATACGGATAACTTGGACTCCCGCTCTTACAACGGCTTCTATGTCCTTTATTCCGTATGGAGTGGAAATGGGGTTGATACGCACAACCGTTTCGGTTTTGCCGTATTTTATTGTTTTTAATGCGTTATATACCAAAAAACGGGCAGCGTCTTTTTGAGTCAAAGTCACGCTGTCTTCTAGGTCAAGCATAATACTGTCGGGTCCGTATATATGTGCGTCCTGCATCATACTGGGATTGTTGCCCGGGACAAACATCATAGTGCGTCTTAGTCTTTCTTTCATTTGTCTGCCTCCTGCCAAATTATGTCGCAGTCCAAAGCACGGCAAACAGCAGCGGTTGTTCTTGCAACGATAGTGCAGTCAAGAGCACCTTTATCTGTGGCATTAATAGTTGCATCGACAACACCGTATTGATGCAAAACTTGAGTAATAACGTTTTTGATTTGTTTGCCAAATTGGTGAGATACAATACTGTCAAGGCGAATTTCTACGCCTTTGTTTTGGCTTGGAATGATTTCAATCATAATGTCGCCGGATTCCAGCGTGCCTGCTGTGGCAGTTTTCAACATTATTTTACCCCCGTAAAAAGTATTTTTTTGCTGATTTCATTCTATAACAAATACGGTTTTTTATCAAGAGTAATTGCGCTTTACTTGAGCATTTTTTTAATTTAATTACCGCATAATTTTATTTTGTGTACGGCGGTATAATATTTGGTTTTTATTAAGTGCTAAAATAAAACTTTTCATCCGAAGTGTCGACACAAAATTTAGACAATTTGTTAAAAACCGATATTTATCGACAAAAAAGTAAAAAAAGAAACAAAACTAGACACGCCGTTTTGTAGTCAGAAAAAACACCTTTGTGCTATACTTGACTAGTCCGAAGAGGCGCATTCATTCTGCCTCTCCAAGACGAATGGTACCTTTTTATACTTCGGATAAAGGGACAGTCGTATTCACTGCGACTGTCCCCGATTATTAAATTTACGATAAAAATATTTTTACCAAAATTTCTTTTAAAATTAATTTTTTTAGACTATTTAATACCGTATTAAAGAGTTAGTTTTGCGCAGTTTCGGGTGTTTCATCGGGCTTAGGCTGCAAAAAAGGCATTGGACGTATTTTGGGCAGCGGATACTCGTTTTCATCGAGGTCAAAAAGTTCGGTAAGTTCTTCCCAAATGTTTTCATAAGTCAGTTTTTGTAATGCCGCGAAAGTTTTTACCGCTGTTGAAACGAAAACGTGTTCTATTCTGGGGCATTTTTCTTTAACAAACGCAATTACCTTTTCCGTAAGCTCGTTCATTGCCGTTTTTGTCGTTATTCCTTGCGTGCGTAAAGCTATAAAACAATAACCCGCGAAACAAACGACTTTGCAATCCCGCACGTTTTCTATCTGTTTAATTTCCGTTTCCAGATTTTCTTGGCAGGGTTTAGCAGGTTGATCCGCAAAACATACGCCCGCGCTGAGCATTACGGCGCAGATTATAGCCAAAGCCAAAAACAATTTTTTCATTATCTTTCCTCCTTGTTTTTGCCATTAGTATGTTAAATTTTGTCTATTATACTCGCATTTTCGCCATATTCCGTCAAAAGCGTGTGTTTTTAAGCATTAAAAAGAGCGTTAAAATTAGCGCATACAGGTAATGCGGAGAAATATTATGAACGGATTAACAGTGTTCGCGTGTTTCTGTTCGGCTGGAATTGCCGTCTGCCTTACTTACATAGTTTTGACGGTTCTTGCCGAGAGAAAACGTAACGCCGAACCCAAACACAGGCGTCCTCCGAAAGAAAGTTACAACTACTACGAAGCTTATGAGAGTGGCGAAAGCTTGAATATGGATATTGAATAAAGCTCTTCGTCAAATTCTTGACTAAAAACGGTTGAAAGGGTATAATAATTAATAGATTTTAAAGATTTTTGAAGGTGAGGTTTAACATATGAAAAATTTTTCTTCTATTATTGACCATACTCTTTTGAAACCGTCAACTAAAAGGCAAATTATCGCTCTGTGCGAAGAAGCCTTGGAATACGGTTTTGCGTCGGTATGTATTTTACCCGATTACGTTAAACTTGCTAAAAAAACGCTCGAGGGTAGCAATGTGAAAGTTTGTACCGTCATTGGCTTTCCTTTGGGCGAAAATACAACCCAGACCAAAGTTTTTGAAACAAAAAACGCCATAAAAAACGGTGCGGAAGAAATCGATATGGTAGTCAATTTGTCTTGGGTAAAAGGCAACGAATGGAAAAAGGTTACCAAAGAAATCGCCGCTGTCGTAAAGGCTGCTAACGGGGCTTTGGTAAAGGTTATTATTGAAACTTGTCTATTAGATTCTAAAAAAATAGTCAAGGCATGTGCCGCTTGCGTGGAAGCGAAAGCCAACTGTGTTAAAACAAGTACGGGATTTTCAACCGGCGGAGCAAGAGTTGAAGACGTAAAAATAATGGCTGAGGCTTTGCAAGGTACTGACTTATTTATTAAAGCCAGCGGCGGAATACGAGATTACGCCACTGCGGAAGCTATGGTAAACGCAGGAGCAAAACGACTTGGCACAAGCAGCGGTATAAAAATAGCCGAGCAAAAATAAGCATTAATACAAAATAAAATTAAATATAAAATATTTCTTTGGGGCAGGGTGAAATTCCCTACCGATAGTGACACTTTAGCCCCACTAGAGAGCTTCTGATTTAATAAATCAGGGGCTTTTTCTTTTGCCCTTTTAATTACGGCATAGCCGACAATTTAAAATTGTCGCCGCGTGTAAATATACGAAAACACAGGGGGATTTTTTCCATGAACACAGTTATTGCTATTTGTAACCAAAAAGGCGGTGTGGCCAAAACAGCGACTGCTCATCAGCTTGCCGCCGGTCTTTCTCGTCTAGGGAAAAAAGTTTTGGCAATCGACCTCGACCCGCAATCAAACTTCACAATCTGTGCCGGGTTAAATATTCGTCAGCTTGAGGCAAAGGGATGCACAATCTACGACGTTTTGAGCGGTAAAAGAACAATCGAAGAGGTTGTTTGCGAAGTTAAAGACAAAGAACAATTTTCTTTTATGATGCTTGGCGGGACAATGCAGCTCGCCCGGGCCGATGCCGAATTTACAGGGGTATCGGCGCCGTTTTTATTGCGTGAAGCTCTCGAAGAATATAAGACCTATTACGACTATGATTTCATAATAATCGACACACCGCCGACTTTGGGTACGTTGCCCATTAACGCATTAACAGCGGCGGACTTTGTGTTGGTCCCGTATAAGGCCGAAGCTTTGACGGTGGTAGGTATGTATCAACTTTCGACTCTTCTTACGGAAGTGAAAAAGCGAACCAATAAAAGCCTACGTATTTTAGGAATTTTACTCACGATGTACGATACGCGTACAAAAAACGCTTCGAAGGCCGCTCTATCCGATGCGGAACAGGTGGCTGAAATTCTCAAGACAAAAGTATTTGAGACAAAAATCCGCGCGACGTCGGCGATGAAAGTTCTCCCGGCGAGCTGTACCGATATTTTTAACGCTGCGCCGACATCGTCGGCCGCTATGGACTACGAGGCATTTGTCAATGAGCTTTTGGAAGAGGTGGCGAAATGAGTGAGAAAAATAATAAATCTCTTTTTGGTCCGCTTTTTGGCGATTACGATGATACAAAACTTGAAATCCAAAAACCAGCAAGTGATAAATCCGTTCAAGCCGTCGCTGTTCGCGAGCCTCGTCATACCCAAACACGGAAAAAAATTAAACAAAAAACAAGTAGCGATGAAGGGCTAAGAACAACTTTACGCATTCCGTCTGAGATAAAGGAAAAACTCTGCGTTATGCTGCAGCTTTCCGATAAAGGACAAAATGAGTATATTGTCGGACTGATTGAAAAGGACCTCAACAAAAACCGTGACAGGATAGAGGCGTATAAAGCACTGAAAAAGGAATAAGAACTGTCGTCCACCGAAAAACCGTGGACGGGAAAACCGTTATCGGAAAACCCGACGACGGAAAACCCGACGACGGGGAAAAATTGTTAAGGAATTAAAATTATGTATCACAGTTTTGATGTAACATTAGCAAAAACATACGGGCTAACGGAAGCAATTTTGCTAAACCATTTTTTCTTTTGGATATTGAAAAACCAAAAAAACAATAAGCATTATCACCAAAGCTCAAAGGACGGTAAATTTTATTACTGGACCTATAGCAGTAATCAAGCCTTACAAGACCTTTTCCCATATCTAACTCCTGATAAAATACGCGGAGCACTAGATAGGCTTGAAACGAAGGGGGTAATACTTATGGACAATTTCAATGATACGGCTTATGACAGAACGAAATGGTACGCCCTTAATGAAAAAGTCTTCAATCTTATGAGCTTTGAGTTACCTTATGACCGTGACGAAGCAGATATAGACCAAAAACAACCATCTGCTCAAAACGACACGTGCATCTGCTCAAATCAGCAAATGGAAATGCTCAAAACCACAAATGCATTTGTTAAAACCACAAATGGAGTTGTTAAAAACACAGATGCATTTGGCAAAACCTCAAATGCATTTGGGAAAATCCCAAATGGAGTTGGGAAAACCCCAAATGGAATTGGGAAAACCCCAAATGGAATTGCTCAAAATCCCAAATCGATTTGGGAAAATCCCGAACCTATACCAGATAATATAACAAATAATCTAACAAATAATCTAAGTAAGAACGAAAGTAATACTAAATCGCGCGCGGGCGCGCGCGTGTATCCGCGCGAGAGCTACGAAGAACTTATGGTAAGGCTTGGTTTTAGCTCGTTTTTTATTCAGCGGGTTTTCTCGTTTATTCAGTTTTTGCAGCTTAACGGCACTGTTTTAACCAACGAGCAGCTCGAGCAAATGTTAACCAGGATTGAACTTGAGGGACGGGAAAGAATCTGCGGCAGCGTTAATGCCGAAGTAAGTATCGAACACAAAAAAGAAATCGAGTATTACATCGGCTTGTCGATTGAGCAAGCATTGAAAAACAAAAAAACAAATTTAGTCGCAGTAAAAAATTATGTAACGGCTGCGGAAGCGGAAGCCGAAGCGATAGAGGACCTTAAAAAATTAGGCCTATCCGAAGAAAAAAAATAAAAGTGAGGAAAGAAAAATGTTTGTAGGAACAATAGTGGGACGAATAACTAACGACCTGGTTTTAAGAACGGTACAAGTGAACGGAAGCGAACGTAATGTATTAGATTTTTCCGTTGCGAGTAATCGCCTAAAATTAGGCGGAAAGAAAACTGAGAGAAAAGCCGATTTTGTAAATGTTACCGTATGGTATAAGCTCGCCGAGACATGTGCGAAATTTTTGAGAAAGGGCAGTCGTGTTTCGGTAACAGGAAGAATTGAAATCGAGGAATATGAAGGTACTGACGGAAACAAAAAAACAAAGGTGTGCATTGCAAACGCTGACATCGAGTTTTTAGACGGAAGACCTGACGAGCAGCCTGTTGATGCTAACGATGAAGAAAATAACTCTGCATCAGATGCGCCGCAAAAAAGGGGTCGCAAGCCTAAAACAGATGATGAAAGTTTGCCGTATTGAGGTGAAAGATGGAAAAGAAAGGCTTAATGATTAAATCGCAGGTTGGGCTATGGCCGGACTGGTCGACGGAAAACATAAAAAACTCGAAGGCGCGCGAAGCGGCGGAATGGCTAATATCTAATGGCTACGAAAATGACGAAGCTGTTTTAAGAGCGTTTTATGACCGTCAGACGTCCAATATGTCCGATGACCCACGAGCTGAGCAAAACGATGAAATTGGCATCATATATGTCGCAGATAAAATTAAAGAACAGCAAAAAATGGATTATGAAAAGTCAAAAAATTTTATAGAGGAGACTGTCGACGTCATAAAAAATCGCAAGCTTTCAGAGCAGACTATAGCGAAAAAAAACGATGATAATTCAAAAAAATATACAGCGGAGCAAAAGCGCGAATACGCTTTAAAAAAACGCATTCAGGACCTCGAGAACCTTGATAAGCTCTTGCCATCAGAAATGAAAGTATTGCCGAATTTTTGTACATACTTCACCGTCAAAAAAGATGACGGAAAGCTCGACAAAGTCATTATCGATGTCAATACAGGTAAGAGAGCTTCGCCTTCGGACGCAGCGTCATGGACAACCTATGAACAAGCGGTTGCATACGCAAGGAAACACGGTCAAGGTTTAAGCTTTGCGTTAAGCAAAGAGTCAAAAATTATAGGTATCGATATCGACAAATGCATCGATGAAAGCGGTAACCGTTCCGACCTTGCCTGGCACTTTATCAATTCGCTCAAAAATTCTTACGCGGAAAAATCCACATCAGGCAAAGGACTTCACTTTTTTTGTAAAGGTAATCTGCCGAATAATTATGCAAATAGAAATAAAGAACTGGATCTTGAGATGTATGATACCGAGCGCTTTATAAGCTTGACAGGTCGTTCTGCTCGCCCGATGGACAAAGTCGTTGCCGGAATGGACGAAATAGATAAACTACAGCCGTTAATTGAAAAATATATGCCTAAGCGTGTGCAGCACGTTAATAACTTTACTTCGGCTACAGGTGGTAGTTTATCCGATAAAGAAGTTTTGGAAAAAATGTTTAACAGTAAAAACGGCAACAACATTAAACAGCTATTCGAGGGCAACATACCAAACAACGAAAAGAACGAGTCCGATTTAAAGCTCTGTAATCACCTGGCTTTCTTTACTGATTGCAACGCTCAGCAAATGGACCGCTTGTTTCGCTCGTCAAGCCTGTATCGCCCTAAATGGGACGAAAGACGAGGCTGTGAGACTTACGGCGTGCGTACGGTCAATCTTGCAATCAATTCGCTTTATAACCGTATGAGTCAAAAAAACGCTAAGTTTAATCAATCTCAGCCGTCGGCCAGCAGATCGACAAATAGGGCAGGGCGTGAGTAATTTTTTCTTGCGTGTTTGCAGCGTTAAATAAAATGCGACCGCATCCGCCCGCGTAGCGGGCGCCGCGCCATAAAGCGCTATTTTTAAGCCGGTGCTCAAAGTAGAAAGACAGTAGAATGCTTCTAACACGTTCGCAATCGCAAAGTTTACCTCCCGCTTTGCAGTTTAACGGGCATAAAAACTCAAAAATAAACGGTTTCAAACACAATGCTGACACAGCATATTTTTTTGAGGGTCTAAGAGTAGAAGCAAGTTAAGAAAGTGGGGTAAATTCGAGGCTTTTTGCCTCGCGCGATATAGATATATATATATATTTTATAACTATATGCGATTTTACCCCACCTTCGAAAAATATTG
>DAOPIV010000023.1:0-13694 GCA_035399325.1 Clostridia bacterium
AAAAACTTCAAACCCAAAAACTGTGTTTGTCCTTTTTACTATCTCTTGTTCAAGCATTTTCCCTTGCAAGTTCCCCTTGCATAGGGGCTATTTTTTTTATTCCGAGAGTTTTTCATTTACCCGTTTTAAGTACCGCAAACTGAAAAATACTCGGATGGAAAAATTATACTAAATACTATATACCGCTTTGTGAGCGGTATTTTTTTATTGGTTTAAATTTTTATGTCAATTTTATAATCATTTTACCTAAAAGTGTTTTTTATAGGTACATATAAATCTTTTCGTCTTGACATATGCGTGGAAGAGGCTATAATTAAATAAGATTAAAATCTTATTTCAATAAATTACACTAAATTTACGGAGTAAAAAAATGAATGAAAAAATAGTCATAGGTATAGCGGGAGGCACCGGTAGCGGCAAGACGACGATAGCAAAAAAACTTATTGAAGCATTTTCGGGCGAATGTGCCGTACTTTCTCACGATTTTTATTATAAAGCCAATGAAGGTATGAGTTTTGAAGAGCGGGCAATGCAAAACTATGACCACCCAAATTCACTGGATACAGACCTGATGGTGGAGCATCTTAGCGAGCTTAAACAAGGTAAGACCATTTCGCATCCGACTTATGACTTTTCCAATCACGCCCGTCGTAAGACTTGGCAAACGCTTGAAAGCTCCAATATTATTATTGTTGAAGGAATTCTTATTTTTGAAAGTGAAAAACTTAGAGATTTGATAGACGTAAAACTTTTTGTGGACACGGACGCCGATGTTAGATTTATAAGAAGATTGACACGGGATGTAAAAATGCGGGGAAGAACGATAGAGAGCGTTATTGAACAGTGGCTTACAACGGTTAAACCGATGCACGAGCAGTTTGTCGAACCGAGCAAACGATACGCAAATATAATAATACCCGAAGGCGGACACAATAAAGTTGCGGTCGATATGATAATAAACGGAATTTACAAAATAATGAGAGAACAAAAAAATAAAAACAAAAACGACAAGCCTTAAGCCGCTTGTCTTTTTTTCTTATATGTGATATATTCGCATTATTCGCCAAAGGAGATAAAGTCCAATATGATTTGTGTAAAAGACACGGATAAGGCAAAAGTAGCTGAATATCTGGAAAAACACAAACAACTTCCCCTAAAATATGATTTACTCGACAACGAAGCGAATTATCCCGTTTATGTTGACGATATTCAAAATATAGGTTGCGTTGTTATCGAATATCAAAAAAAATATGATTACGGCGTTTTTGGAATGGATGAGAAAGCCCTCACGGAAGCATATGAACAGTTTTTGACACACAAAAAAGTTTGGATTGCTGCAGGCGACACACGGGTTTTTGAAATTTACAAAAAATATGGTTTTGTATATGAAGAAATATGCAATATATATGAGTACACCGGAGAAACGCAAATTTTAGAAAATTGTCCGTATAAAATGCGTACGGTAAAGGTTAAGAATTACAAAATTGTAAAATCAAAATATGCGTATCCTGTGACGTTAAAAGAAATAGCTTATTGCGGAAAAAAATATCCGACAAGCGCAATCTATGACGGAGACAAACTGGTTTGCTGGTGTATGGTGCATAGAAACGGTTCGCTCGGACCTATCTATACATTGCCCGAATACCGCGGAAAAAATCTTGCCGTTTATGTTACAAACGATATTGTTAAAAAAATATTACAAAAAAATATGCGTCCGTATTTGCTTATAATCGTGGGAAATACGTCAAGTGAAAATCTGTCAAAAAAGGTGGGATTTAGGTCAAACGGTACGCAAGTAGGTTGGTGTCACAAAAAATAGATGGATATACTTTACGCTCTCGGGACTGCGCTGCTGCTTTTTGCACAAGGTCCGATATACAAACTTTATAATAAAAAATGCGTTTTGGCAGGCAAAACCAACGATTTTTTATTCAATATGATAAATTTCGGTACCGGGCTTGCCATACTTGCACCCATTGCTTTTTGGGGAAAACCCGTTGACTACACGGCGTTGATATGGGGGCTAATAAACGGCATATTATTTTGCTCTATGCTTGTTTTTTACAACAAATCTTTACAAATCGGCAAAATAGCTTTTGTCAATTTCATGATGTCAATCGCTATATTTATACCGCTTTTGGGCAGTCTAATTTTGTTTGGTGAAAGTATCTCCGTTATCCAATGGATTGCTTTGGCTGTACTTTTGGCGGCTAGTTATCTTGTTAGCTACGGACAAAAAAGCGAAAAATGCGAAGCTGATGAAGACAAAAAAACAAAAACAAGACTATGGATTTTTGTTCTGATTGGTTTGATTGCAAACGGCGGATTGTCGCTATTTATAAAATCAGCCTATGTATATAATCCTGGCATTGACCAGACCCAATTCTTGTTTGGCAGTTATTTTATGGCTTTATTTTCAATGACAATTTTTGCCGCTTTTACAACAAAAGGCTTTACACAGGCAAAAAATTATGTTCCAAACAAATGGTTTTTGATAACGGGTTTAATGGTAGGGGTTGTAACCGTTTTCGGAAATATGATATTCACCATTTTTTCTGTGCGTACTGAGGCGGCTTTGTTTTATCCGATAACGGGAGTGTTGCCAATGCTGCTTGCGGCTTTGATTTCGCCGTTACTCAAAGAAAAACTGTCAAAGACGGCTGTTTTTGGAATAATTACGGGAATGATAGCAATAGTAATGCTGAATTTATAAAAAAGTATAAAATTTTTTGAGAAAAATAAAAAAAATTTACAAAAAACAGTTTACAATTTCTCATTATGCATATACAATATTGCAAAGAAAAAACTAGATTAGAGAAGGTTTATATATGGCAAAAATAAAATACATCAAATGTCCCCGTTGCGAACTAAATTACATTGATAGCAGGCAGGAAATGTGCGATGTGTGCAAAGCCGAGCTTGGGCTTGCGACAAACGTTTTTAGTGAAGAGATTGAGGAAGAAGAAGGAGTCAAAATCTGTCCAGTCTGCAAAATCAATGTAATAAGTGAAGACGAAGATATGTGCGAGAGCTGTGCCGCTGCCGCCGAGATAGAACCCGACGTTCACGAGGATGAAGAAGACGACAAATGGAAATCTTTCTTGGACGATGAGGAAGAAACCGAAAGCGACGAAATTGAGATTCCGCTGGAAGAATTGCAGGACGAGGAGTACGAGGCGGAATACGAGGACGAAAATGACGAAGAAAACTTCAACAATTACGATGACGACTTTGAAGAAATCGGCGATTTGGACGACGAAGAGTTTGACGAACTAGACGATGATGAAGACGACGAAGCCGATGACGACGAATAGAAAAAATAACCTTAAACCGTTTTTTAATTAAAACGGTTTTTTGTTTGGCAAAAGTTATTTTTGTCAATAATTACTGCATTGAGGTGAAGTATTATGCGTAAAGCGGAATCGGGTATAGACAAAGCGAGACAAACGGTTGAAGAGTTTTTTGGCAAAGACGTAAATATAAGATACAACAAAGGCAGAAACCGTATTTGTCATTACAAAGGAAAAATCACACAGATGTATGACAATATTTTTGTCGTGACTATTTACAACGAAATTTTTGATAGGCTTTCGTGCAGTTACAGTGATATTGTATGCGGCGAAATCGCTTTTAAAGAAATTTGAAAAAAATTCTAAAATAAAATAATTGTAAGCACAAATATCAAAGTAAATATTAAAGCGGTTATTATTTTTCTTTCCAAAACATAAATATAGATTGATATATATTTATTTGGAGGAAGCGCAAATGTTTCAACCGTCGTACGATAATATTTTTGTCGATAAAAGAATAGCGGTCACGCCGCAAAACACGCTGCTGGAGTCGAGAATCAACAGCAAAGAGGAAATAAAGAAAATTTTGAGCGTTAGTGTAAACCCCGAAATAGTGTCGTCGGAACTGCTTGCGGGTGAAGCATTGCTGACAGGTCGTGCCGTCATAAGACTGCTTGCCGCAACCGAAAACGGCGACGTTATTGGATTTACGGCAAACGCAGACTTCACCGAAAAGGTAAAAGGCGACATAACGCCTGCGTCAAAACTTTTTTGGGACATTATTCCATTGGAAACGAATTTTGAAATCTTAAACGGAGTGGCAAAAGTCAGCGCTCTTTTGGAAATAAGCGGAGAGGGTGTTTTGCCTGAAGAAACGCAAATTTTGATAGGCGGCGAAGATATTTTGACTTTGGGCAAGGATATCGAATTTTCCCGTATGGTAATGTGCGATAGAATCCCGACTGTCATTGAAAACGATCTGGAAGTAAAACAAAATATTTCACGGATTTTATTAGCGGAAAGTTTTTTGACTGTAAAAGATTTTGCCGTTGCCGATAATATTTTGACTTTCAGTGGCAAAGCAACAACAAATGTTATTTTTATTTCCGATGAAAATCAAATTTTGTTCAAAATATTGAGTTTTGACTACACGCAAGAAGTTCCCATAAACGGATTTAATGAAGCCAATGCGTTGTCGCTTAGACTTAGAACAAAAAACACAAAGATACATATGGATGTGGTGGAAGACTTGCCAACGACAAGTTTTACTGTGGAAATTGAGGCGGTTGCGCTGCTGTGCGGATATGAATCGGAAATGAAAACGGTTACCGCCGACGCATACAGTATGACGCACGAAACCACCCTTAACACAAAACAAATAAAAAGCTCTACTCCGATAGGACTTTTTTATGGCGAAACCGAAACGACTGCAAACGTGCCTATGGAAGGTATGGTAGACAAATTTATCGCTGTATCGGGTATCGGGGCTAACGTGGTAAAAATAGTAAACGGCGAAGGATTTGCAGATATTGAGGGAGTTGTCAATGGGGACATATTGTTTGAAAAAGACGAGCAGACAGATTCCACCCGTTTTGTAATTCCGTTTACATATACGCTCAAAGATGAAATAATTTCCACTGATACTCCGCTCTCTGTCGCTGTGACGGTGGCAGATATTTCTTATCGACTAGACAGGCAGGATGCGGAAATTACCGCAAAACTTAATTTGTCCGTGGAAGGAAAAAGGGAAAACACCTATACCGCAATTTCAACAATAGAGGAAGGTGCCGAGCTTAACCGTGCGGAAGGCGCAATAGAAGTGGTGTTGGCACATAAAGGCGATACGATATGGGACGTTGCAAAGTGGCTGCATATGAAACAAGAGGATATTTTGGCAGTAAACCCCGATTTAGCAGCACCTTTGGAAGCGGACGCAAAAATAGTTTTGTATCACAAACTTTAAAAAAAATTATTATGATAAAAAAGGATTCGAAACCGAATCCTTTTTTTGTTGTGCAAAAACTTGACTAATTGGCTTGTGAAATGTAACATTTAGTTATGAGTGTAAAAGTGAAGACAAATGCAAAACTTAATCTTACTTTAAATATTGAAGGAATGTACGACCAAAAGTATCATTCTTTATCCAGTGTTATTACTTCTATTGATATTTGCGATATTGTTACGATAAACCCAAGAAAAGACAAAAAAGTAACAGTGACTGTGAACGGCGAATCGGACGAAAAAAACACTGCCTTCAAGGTGGCTAACGCTGTTATCGAGCGTTTTAATACCGACGGTGTTGATATTGTGGTAGAAAAGCATGTTGCGGTAGGTGGAGGTATGGGAGGCTCGAGCGTGGACGCAGCCGCTTCTTTGTGCGGAATGAGACGTCTTTACGGGCTTGATATGAACGAAAAAATGCTTTCCATTGCGTCTGAATTTGGCAGCGACATTGCATATATGATAAGAGGCGGACTTGGCATTGCAACGGGAAAGGGCGACAATATTATGTTTGTGGGCGACGGCAAAAAGTTTTATTTTGTCGTTTTTACGGGCGAGAGAATGTCCACAAAAGAAGTTTTTGCGGAATACGATAATCAACCTGATTTTACACATTATGACAACGAAGCTTTATTGGCGGCACTGGCTCGGGATGATATAAACGAAGCAAGAAAGCTTATGGGAAACAATCTGCAACCCGCCGCTTTCAGACTTTCGCCAAAGCTTGCCGAAATTACCCAAAATTGTTTAAAACACGGTTTGCCGCAGCCTGTCTTGACTGGAAGTGGCGGAAATATGTTTATCTTGTGCAAAGACATCAAAGAGGCGCAAAGATTTGCTGCTAAAATGAACTCTTGCGGTATAGAATCAACGGTTTGTACTTCTATCGATAGCGGTACTGAAATTTTGGAAATATCATAAAATTTTTACAATAAACGACTTTTTGCGAGTTGTTTTTCTTTTTACCTCCGATTAAAAAAAAATTTGTTCGTGCATAATTTGCACGATATTTTATTTTTTAAAGGAAAATTATGAAAGGTGTAATTATTTTTATAGTAATAGCGGCGGTTTTATGCAGCGTCTTGTTTATTCCATCAAACGGACAAAGTTATTTGCGCATACATATACGTGCCGATGCAAACGACGACGTAAGTCAATCGGTTAAATACGCCGTGAAAGACGCTGTGGTGGATTTTTTGGTGCCGATACTGGCAGAATGTGAAACATTGGAAGCTGCGGAAAGAGCGGTGCGAAACAATTTGACAGGGATTGAAAAAGTTGCGAACACTGTATTGCTGCAAAACGGATGTAAATATACTTCAAAAGCGGAAATAAGAAGCGAAGTTTTTCCTACCCGTACTTATGGCAGCATAACTTTGGTTTCAGGAGTGTATAAGGCTTTGGTGCTTAATTTGGGCAGCGGGCAAGGCGAAAACTGGTGGTGCGTTGTTTATCCCCCCTTGTGCTTTTTAGGCGGAACTGAAAACGGAACAAACAGTATCGTTTACCGCTCAAAGATTCTTGAAATAATACAAAATTTTTACAACTCGGAAGATTAATTCTTTCGAGTATTTTTTTATTTACATTTATTTTTGAATTGTAATGATTTTAAATAGTTTAATTTTCGCTTTTGTTTAGCATATTTTTTTGTGATTTTTTAGATACTAAAAATAAAGTAGCATTTATGTGGAGGAAAATATGGCAAAAAATACTAGACAAAAAATAATGTGTGTGACGCTTGCTCTTTGCTTGCTCGTTGCAGCTGTTTTTATTTTTGTACCTATGCAAAAAGCCGAAGCAGCGGTAGTCAAACAAGGCAGCACAGGAACACTGGTCAAAACGATACAAACAAAATTAAAAAATTGGGGTTACTACACGGGATATGTCGATGGCATTTACGGTTCAAAAACTGTCGCAGCAGTAAAATATTTTCAGCGAGTGAACGGGCTTACTGCCGACGGAATCGTTGGAAAATACACAGCGGCAAAAATGGGCGTGAGTTTGAGTACCGCCGCATCTACTTCCAGCGGCGTTAGCTCGTCGGACCTGTATTTGTTAGCTTGCTTGGTGTACGGCGAAGCACGTGGAGAAAGTTATACGGGTAAAGTTGCTATTGCCGCTGTTGTGCTAAACAGGGTAAAAAGCAGTAGTTTTCCAAATACCATTGCGGGTGTCATTTATCAAAACGGAGCGTTTACTGCCGTTTCTGACGGACAGATAAATCTCGGCACGAATGATGAATGTACCAAAGCTGCCCAAGACGCACTAAACGGATGGGACCCAACTTACGGAAGTTTGTTTTATTACAATCCCGCAACAGCCACAAATCAGTGGATACGCAGTAAAAGGGTTGTAGTAACGATAGGCAAACACGTTTTCTGCGTTTAATTAAGTAAGGAGAGCAAAAAATGAAAACAAAAAATGTATGGATAATATTTTTGAGTATCGTGGCGGTTTGTGCAATATCTTTTGGCGTATATGCACAAATGAATGCAGTAAACAACAAAACCTATGCTATGAAAGAAGACGACCACCAGATGACTTTGGAAAATCATTATAAAGAGTCTTTGTATCAGCTCGCTGACAGTATGAAAAATATCAACGCTAATTTGGGCAAAATATCG
Organism: Clostridia bacterium; assembly: GCA_035399325.1. GTDB lineage: Bacteria > Bacillota > Clostridia > Christensenellales > CAG-314 > JAQUSX01. The sequence goes on from DAOPIV010000023.1 coordinate 7,916, forward strand.
GTGAGTAACAACACAAAACAACAGCAAAAACTTTTGCTGCTTGTTGAAGGGGCGGCGGACGCAGCGGGCAGAGATTTGTCTCTTTTGCCGATGGATGCAGAAGTTGTGGAAAAATCGCTAAAATATACTAATCAAGTTTCAGATTACGCAAAAACACTCTCAGAAAAACTTTATACAGGCGGAAACTTGTCAGTTGAGGAAAGAACAAATCTTTCAGCGCTGGAAAACGTATCGGAAAATCTTTATATGGGACTAAATTATGCCGCAATGAATGACCTTGACTGGAAAGTCGATGACACAGGTTACGGTTTTGTCAATATGGAAGGTATGGATGAAAATGTGTTCGACTATCCTCAGCTCATTTATGACGGACCTTTTTCTGACGCTGTTGTAGACAAGACAGTTCAATTTGAAAGCAAAATTTCACCGTCTTCGGGCGAAGCTTATATAATGAACGCTTTTCGTGATTACAACATTTCGAGCGTTGCATACGGCGGAAAGGTGGACGGCAAAATAATGGCGTACGCTTACGATATGATAACAACATCAGGTGATGTGTATAGGATTTTATTCACTCCGGACGGCAGAGTGGCTCAGTTTAATGGAAATGTCGAGCAAACCGACATGGTGAACACACAAGAGCTAGACCTTGAAAATTTTCAAAAAACTGCCGTAGCTTTTGCCAACAATCTGGGTTTTTCGGTAAAAGCGATATGGACGTCTCAGCCGATAGAGAACAGAGTTTATGTAAATATGTGCTTTGTCCAAGACGATATTGTTGTTTATCCCGATATGATAAAGGTAGCGTTAAATCTTGACGGCAAAGTTGTAGGATTTGAATCTTTGTCTTATCTATTGAATCACAAAGAAAGAGAATTGACTTCGGATTACAGTAATATAGAAAACGGAATTGAAAGACTTTCAAAAACAGTTCAGGTAGTCGGAATAAACAAAGCCGTAATCCCACTTGGACAAAAAGAATATTTTTGCTATGAGTTTGTTTGTGAAAAAGGCAACGACACTTATTTGATATATCTTGACACTTTAACTCTGGTGGAAAGAGATATTTTGAAGGTTGTAAAAGGAATAGAAGGGTATTCTGTTATATAACTAATCTTTACGGAAAAATTGAAAAGTGACAAAGACGGACAAAATGTATCGGGCTTAGTCACTTTTCGATTTTACTAATTTTTCCTAATTTGTTATAATAAAATATAGTAACACAAAAGGAGGAAGGCTATGAATATAAAATGGCTAGGGCATTCGTGTTTTTTGTTGACGGCAAATAGCGGGAAAAAGATTTTGATTGACCCGTTTGATGGTGAAATTTCCATACCAAAAACCGAAGCCGACATAGTTATCACAAGCCACAATCACTGGGATCACAACGCTGTAAATAGGGCGGTGAATATAAAGGCTCATATCAATCAGTCAGGCGAATACAAATATGAAGATATACTTTTTGAAGAAATACCCACATTTCACGACAACTTTTACGGAGCAAAACGAGGAAACAATCTTGTTAGCGTAATAAATATCGAGGGATTGAGGATATGTCATTTTGGCGATTTGGGAGAAAATTTTTCGGACAATCTGGTAGAAAAAATAGGTAAAATCGATATAGCTTTGATATGCGTAGGCGGAACATATACAATCGATTACATAACCGCACATAAGTTTATATCGGCATTAAAACCAAAAATCACCATTCCTATGCACTATAGGTACAAGGATTGGTTTAGTGAGGTTGATAGTGTAGACAAATTTGTTTCTTTGTGGCATAATAAGTTGGTATTTATCCCAAACAATTTTATTGATTTGAAAGTCGAAACCTTACCCGAAGAAGACACACTCATCGTTTTTAAACAATAACATTTTTTTGCCGCAAAAATCATTTATTCCGTAGCGGTTACCGTTTTTTATTTTTTCATTTCAAAGGAGTTTTTATGTCAATAACCAAAAAAGAGAAGCTTGAGACTCTTAATGTGCACGAGCTTCGTGGGGTGGCTAGAGAGCTTGGAGTCCACGCTCCTACAAAAATTAACAAATCTGACCTTATTCAAGATACTCTAGATTTGCTGGAAAACCGTGCGATGCCTTGTGCGCCGTCAAAAAGGGGAAAACCGGTCAAAAATAATGTAGATATACAGGAACTTTTGACATGGCTAAATAATGATTCAATTACCGAATTAAGACAGGAAACCATTTTACCTCCTCCGCTTCCCCAACAAGACAAAGAGAATATTTTTGATGACAAAGACGCAACGGGCGTGCTTGAGGTTATTCCCGACGGCTATGGATTTTTGCGTATGGAAAATTATTCAAATACGATGTCGGATATATACGTTCCGCCTCAACAGATAAAAAGACTTTCATTAAGAACGGGCGACAAAATTTTTTGTAAGGCAAGATTGTTTAAAGATAAAAAATCCTATTCGCTTATTTATGTGTATACGGTTAACGATATACCTTGTTCGGAGCTAAAACACGGAGTAAAGTTTGAAGACCTTGTTTCTTGTTATCCGTGTGAGAAAATAACATTGGAAAGAGAAAAAACAGATTACTCCTTGCGTCTTATTGACCTTATCTCACCGATAGGCAAAGGACAGCGTGGACTGATTGTTTCTCCTCCAAAAACGGGAAAAACCACGCTTCTCAAAAAAATAGCTCAAGCAGTAAGGGCGAATCACCCAGATATACACTTGACGGTGCTTTTGGTGGATGAACGCCCCGAAGAAGTAACGGATTTTAAACAGAGCGTAGATTGCGACGTTTGGTACAGCACTTTTGACCAAGGACCCGAGCATCACGTGAAAATTGCGGAAATGGTGATAAAAAACGCAAAACATCGTGTTGAACAAGGTCAGGATGTTATGATACTTATGGATTCTATCACCCGTCTTGGCAGAGCATACAATCAAACAGCAGAACAAAGCGGCAGAACCCTTACAGGCGGACTTGACATTTCTGCATTGCAGGAGCCAAAAAGATTTTTCGGTGCAGGCAGAAATGTTGAAGGCAAAGGCAGTTTGACCATACTCGCCACCGCTCTTATTGATACCAACAGCAAAATGGACGATATTATTTATGAAGAGTTTAAGGGCACTGGCAATATGGAGATTCATCTTGACAGACGCATGAGTGAAAGACGCATTTTCCCCGCAATCGACCTTAACAAAAGTTCCACAAGAAGAGAAGATTTATTGCTTACTCAAAAGCAGCTTGAAGCAATGTGGATGATACGCCGTGCGCTTTCCCGTACGGACAATATTCAAGCAACCGAGCAACTAATCGATTTATTGATGACAACAGACAATAACGAAGAATTTATAGATTTATTAAAGGTTATAGCAAAAAAACAAAAGTAAAAAATCATGAAACAAAGAGTAGTCGTGGGTATGAGCGGCGGCGTTGACAGTTCTGTTGCTGCGTATCTACTAAAAGAGCAGGGTTATGAAGTCATCGGTCTTTTTATGAAAAACTGGGAAGAAACCGATACAAACGGACACTGTACTTCAGAAGCGGATTACACCGATGTGCGGAGCGTGTGCGCAAGCCTAGACATACCTTATTATTCAATCAATTTTTCAAAACAATATATGGAAAGGGTGTTTGAGCATTTTTTGGAAGAATACCGAAAAGGCAGAACCCCCAATCCTGACGTTTTATGCAACCGTGAAATAAAATTTGGACCTTTTTTGGAGCAGGCTTTGGCTATGGGTGCGGATTTTATTGCCACAGGGCATTACTGTGACATTTCTCATTTTAACGGCAAACATTATTTATTAAAAGCTATCGACCAAAACAAAGACCAAACTTATTTTTTAAATCAGCTAAACCAAAAACAACTGGAAAAGGTTATTTTTCCGCTGGGCAAAATTCAAAAACCTGTCGTCAGGGAAATAGCCGAAAAACTAAACCTTTCCACAGCGAAAAAGAAGGACAGCACAGGTATCTGTTTTATTGGGGAGCGAAATTTTCGTGAATTTATGAAAAACTATTTTCCCAATCGAGCAGGGGAGATTGTGGACATTTCGGGTAATGTGGTGGGCGAACATATCGGGCTTATGTATTATACTTTGGGACAAAGGCGTGGGCTTGGGCTTGGCGGAACCTGCGAAAGTCAAGAGCGTTGGTTTGTGGTGGAAAAAGACTTGGGGAAAAACCGTCTGGTGGTATCGCACGGTGACGAGAGCGTACTTGACAGCGTTGGTTGCTTTGTAAACGAAATAAATTGGATACCGACTAAACCCGACAAAAGTATATTTGAATGCAAAGCAAAATTCCGTTACCGTCAAGCAGAACAAGACGTGACGGTTGAGATTTTGTCCGACATTTCGGCAAAGGTTGTTTTTCTGCAAAAACAAAGAGCGGTAACGCCGGGACAGTATGCGGTATTTTACGACGGCGAAAAATGTATCGGAGGCGGCGTAATTGACAAGGTTACGAAGTGATTTTGATATGACGCAAAATTTAGAAATTTTTTCTGCTATTAAAGAATTGTATTACAAAGGCTTAAATTTTTCCTTTGTAAACGTAAAAGAAATAGACGGAGACGCCGCAATTAAGTGTTTTTTAAAAAGCGGCGAGGCGGGCTACGGCGACGCCTATTTTATGTTAGGACAAATGTACATAAACGGCGTTGGCGTGCCGAAAAACCGCTCAAAAGCAAGAGATTACTTTAATAAAGCAGTGGAAGCGAAAAGTCAAAAAGGATATTTTGGGCTTGCGGAAGTTTCATTTGAAAATGCAAAAGCGCAAAAATTTTATTTGACCGCATACGACGCAATATTTGAGGAAGCGCATAAAGGGGACGAAATCAGCCAGTTTTTGTTGTCGCTGTACTTCAAAGAAGGGTTTGGCGGCATAAAAAAGAACGCCGAAGCGGCGTATGCGTGGACAGCCAAAGCAGCCGAAAAAGGACTTTCGGAAGCGCAAACACGGCTTGGTGTGATGTATCAATACGCAGACGGCTGTGAAGAAGACAAAAAACTTGCCTACGAACTTTTTTGCAAGGCTTCCGAGCAAGGTAATGTGGACGGACTTTATCGCAAAGCAATTTGTCTTCGTGACGGCATTGGCTGTCAACCCGACCAGCTTGAAGCAGTGAGACTATTTACGATTGCCGCAGACAAGGGAAACAGTAATGCGGAATATTGCTTGGGAGACTATTATCTTACGGGTAAATATTTGCCGATAGATTACTCGAAAGCATACGAATTGTTTTCACGAGCCGCAGAAAAAGGAAGTGTATTGGCACAGAACACTTTGGCGGAGCATTTTGCGGGCGGACTTGATGAAAAATTATCCATAAATAAATCAATTCAGCTGTATAAAAGAGCGGCGGACAACGGCGACAAAAATGCTCAATACAATCTGGCTATGAGTTATCTTAGCGGCAAGGGCGTGCAGACAGATATGACGGAGGCGGTAAAATATCTGACTCTTTCGGCAAAACAAGAACAGCCCGACGCTATGTATCAACTTGCTATTATGTATCTTAACGGGCAAGGAATAAAAAGAAATTATCAAAATGCGGCGAGATTGCTTGCAGGTGCAATGAATAAAGGCGTACCAATGGCAAAAAGAGTTTTGGCGGATTGTTATGAAAAAGGGCTTGGAGTTATTGCAAACCCCGAATACGCCAAGACTTTGAGAGAGGAAAATGACACAGCATTAAAGCCTAATAAATAAAGAAAAATGACGAAAAATTTTTCAAAAATTTTGTCGTTTTTTCATTGACAAGGTTAAATAGTGGTGTTATTATATTAAGGCTGTC
>DAOPIV010000024.1:0-4734 GCA_035399325.1 Clostridia bacterium
AAAATTTAATATACTACATAAAACTTCTATAAGGACTTATTTTATAAAACTATGATAAAAGAAAAGACAAATAAAAAATTTATAGCGCCTACTGTTTTTATTATTTTGATGGGCTTTGTCAGTCTTCTTTCGGATATGACACACGAGGGTGCCGCAAGTATTAGCGGCGCATATCTTTTGCTGCTGGGTGCGTCAGCGTCGGCTATCGGTTTTGTCTCGGGATTCGGTACTCTTTTGGGCTACGGACTGCGTTTACTAACGGGATATTTAGCCGACAAAACAAAAAAATACTGGACAATGACGATACTCGGATACGCCATAGATTTGCTGTTTATACCTTTTCTCGCATTAGTTCCCGATGGTGGATGGGTTTTGGCTTGCGGCTTGCTGCTTGTCGGGAAAATTGGCAACGCTATAAAAAAACCTGCCAAAGATACAATGATTTCATTTGCCGCAAGTGAAAACGGTCAGGGAAAAAGTTTTGCGTTGTTGGAATTTATTGATCAGTTAGGAGCTTTTTTGGGACCGACGCTTCTTTTCTTGATAATGATTTTGACCACGGATATGAGTTCATACAATCAATATGCTATCTGCTTTGCCGTTCTTGCTATTCCGGCAATAGCGTGTATGATATTGTTGTTTTTTTCAAAACGCAAGTTTCCGCATCCCGAAAACTATGAAAAAGAAAATACTGGGAATAAAGGCGGACTGAAAAGGACTTATATAGTTTACCTGTTTGCAGTATGCATTTTTGCTTTTGGCTTTATAGATTTTCCTTTGATTACCGCACATGAGAGTATAAATACGCTTGTGCCTACGGATTATTTGCCGTTACTATATTCGGGAGCAATGTTGGCAGATGCTTTTTCCGCATTGGTATTTGGCTTATTGTATGACAAATACGGTTTTATAACTTTGGTAATCTCGGCTATTCTTTCAGCACCGTTTTCTATTTTGATTTTCTTTGCAAACAATATGACAGCTCTTGTCTTTGGCGTTCTTATGTGGGGTATAGGAATGGGTGCTCAGGAATCAATAATGAAAGCGTCAATAGCGACATTGACAAGTAAAGCAAATCGTTCAAAAGGGTACGGAGCTTTTCAATTGTGTTTTGGACTGTCATGGTTTTTAGGAAGCTGGCTGACAGGAATTTTGTATGATAAATCAGTTAATGCTATGATTGTTTTATCGGTTTCCGCACAAATAATAGCGGCAGTCATTTTTGTAGCAACTTCTGTGCTACATAAGAAAGACAAACAAAAAATGATGACATAATTACAAATTTTGTCAATTTTTTGCTCTTGATTTTTTGTAATATATCTGCTATATTACATTTAATAGATTATTTGATATTGAATATGTCCTGCCTTGTGCGTTTTTTCCGTATATGCGTCAACCACAGTAACGTAAGGGGAACGAAGTCCGTTCTAATATGTCAGGCCTCGACGGCTTTCGAACAGAGAGTTAGAGAAATTTTTCCGGTGGAAGACAAAAAAAGACGGCTATTTACCCACCTGATTTGATCAGGTTGAACGAACGGAAAGACGGCTATGGCGGGATTTTTATTGTGTTTTTCATTTATATTCATTTATAATATTTTAGCATTATATTTTTCTAGCTTGAGCAATTTAAAATTTGTTTACATATTAAATCTACTTTGGTATAATTTACTAAGAACTTTGTAGAAGGTAAAATTAAATGTATGATGTACTAATCATAGGTGGCGGCATTATAGGCTGTGCCGTAGCGAGAGAGCTTTCAAAATACAAGCTTGACGTTGCTTTGCTTGAAAAAGAGGAAGACGTTTCATGCGGCGCTTCAAAAGCCAATAGCGGAATAGTTCACGCAGGTTATGACGCCGAACCGAATACGAAAAAAGCCTTGTTTAATGTCTTAGGAAGTAAAATGTACCCGACGCTGGCAAGCGAGCTTGGCGTACCTTACAAAAATGTAGGTTCGCTTGTTTTGGGCGACAAAAACGGACTTGACAAACTAAAACTCCTTTTAGATAGGGGCGAAAAAAACGGTGTCAGCGGACTTGAAATACTAAGTCGTCAAAAACTGCTTGAAATAGAACCTAATATAGCCGACGAAGTGGAATACGGACTGTATGCTCCGACAGCGGCGATAGTTTCGCCGTACCAAATGACGGTGGCATTGGCTGAACAAGCGGCAATTAACGGAGTCAAGTTCGAGCTTAATTGTAAAATTGAAAAAATTGAAAATAAAGATAAATTTTATACCGTATTTACCGATAAAGGCAAATTTGAAACAAAGATTTTAGTAAATGCGGCTGGTTACGGCGCAGACAAAATCAGTGAAATGTGCGGCGGACCGAAAATAGATTACATTTTCACACGTGGTGATTATTTTGTTTTGGACACTGTCGAACGCAAAAAATATAATCACACTTGTTTTCCGTTGCCGAATGAAAAAGGGAAAGGATGTTTGGTTTCGCCATCGGCGGACGGTAATGTCATTATTGGTCCTACGGCAATAAATGTTTCGCACGGCGATGACACAGCCACGCAGGCGGAAGGGCTTAATTATGTAAAGAATGACACTGCCCGTATTACTAAAAATATCAATTTTAGAAATATTATAAGAGTTTTTTCGGGAGTGAGAGCTATTGCGGGTGACGATTTTATTATTAGACTTGACAAAAATCTTGTCACTTTAGCCGGTATTTGTTCGCCAGGACTTTCATCCGCTCCTGCCATTGCAAAACACGTTGCGGAAGAACTTATACCAACAACGGGAATAAACTTAATCAAAAAAGAAAATTTTGCATCACGATACATTCCTCCCGTCACAAGAGAAATGCCAAAAGAAGAATGGAAAAAACTCATTGCAGTCAATCCAGCATATTCAAAAATAGTATGCAGATGTGAAAAAGTAACCGAAGGCGAAATATTGGATGCACTGAACAGTCCCTTAAAACCACGATCACTGGACGCCGTAAAACGCCGTGCAAGAGCGGGTATGGGGCGGTGTCAAGGCGGATTCTGCACATCAAGGATTATGGAGATTATCAACCGTGAATGCGGTGTGCCTTTTACCAAAATCACAAAAAAAGGCAGTGACAGCGAAATAGTCGTTTGCAAAATCAAGGAGACAGACAAATGAAATATGACGTTGTGATTATTGGCGGCGGTCCTGCGGGTATGGCAGCGGCTGTATCCGCAAAAGAAAACGGCACAAATGTTTTGATTGTCGAGCGTGACAACAAGCTTGGCGGAATACTTAATCAATGTATCCACAACGGTTTTGGATTGCACTATTTTAAGACTGAGCTAACAGGACCCGAGTACGCCGACAGATTTATTCAAAAAGTAAAAGAACTCAATATAGATGTAATGCTTAACGCTTTTGTTATTGATATAAATGCCGATAAAAAAATTACCGTAATAAGCGCAGACAAAGGACTCATAGAAATAGAAGCCAAAGCCGTAGTTTTGGCTATGGGCTGCCGTGAGCGTACGGCTGGTGCAATCGCAATCCCGGGAGATAGACCGTCAGGCGTATGGACAGCGGGGCTTGCACAGAGATTGTCTAACATAGAGGGCTATATGGTAGGCAGAAAAGTCGTTATCTTAGGAAGCGGCGATATAGGACTAATTATGGCACGGCGTATGACTTTTGAATATGCGAAAGTTCAAATGGTATGTGAGATTTTACCCTATTCAAGCGGACTCAAAAGAAATATTGTACAGTGCCTGGATGACTTTGACATTCCGCTTTACTTTTCCACAACTATTGCTGAGATTAAAGGCAAACAAAGAGTGGAAGGCGTGGTGGTGGCACAGGTTGACGAAAAAATGCGTCCGATAGAAAGCACAAAACGCTATGTGGAATGCGATACGATACTTCTTTCTGTTGGGCTTATACCCGAAAACGACCTTGTCAGAGATATTGGTATGGAATTTCATCCAAAGACAAACGGAGCTGTGGTTAACGATTTTCGCCAGACAAACGTTGACGGTATTTTTTCTTGCGGAAACGTTTTGCATGTTCACGACCTTGTGGATAATGTATCGAGCGAAAGTATTTTGGCTGGCGAGTGCGCCGCTCTCTATGCAAAGGGTGAGTTGCCAAAAGGTGAAACAGTCTTTGTTACGACGGGCAAGGGTGTAGGTTACGCTCTGCCGCAAAAAATAGTAAAAGGAAACGGCGAAGTAAAGATTTTTTACCGAGTGGACAATGTTTACAAAAAACCCAAAGTTGTCGTCAAATGCGGTGATAAAATTTTGTTTGAAAAACGGTCTATGGTTATGGCACCAGGTGAAATGGAAAGCGTAGTTTTGAATAAAGCCGATTTAACAGCTGACATCAGCATAAATTTGGAGGTTGACGACAAATGAAAATGACTTGTATAAATTGTCCTATGGGCTGTCAGCTTGAAGTAAACCTTAACGGCAAGGAAGTCGTCGTCACAGGTAACACTTGTGCTAGAGGAATAACTTACGGAAAACAAGAATTTTTACTGCCGATGCGTACGGTTACTTCGCTAGTAAAAGTCCGTCAAGGCGGCGTATTGTCTGTAAAAACAAACTCGCAAGTGCCAAAATCTAAAATTTTTGAAGTTCTAGACACTCTTAAAAATATAACCGTTGATAGTCCGATAAAAATAGGCGATGTTATAGTTAAAAATGTGCTTAATCTTGGCGTGGATATAGTCGCAACAAAAAATCTCTAAAAATACTTGCAAGTACTTTGTAAACACTAGCATAGTTT
>DAOPIV010000024.1:4834-13579 GCA_035399325.1 Clostridia bacterium
AAAAAAGGTATTGTACACAAAATTCGTTTATGTTAAAATTTAACAAAAGACGAATTTTTTTGTTTTTTGTCGAAATTTTTTGGATGTTGCGAATGAAAAAGTTTATAAACTTTCGTCCGTCATTGTTTTGTGCCGTTTTTCTTGTTGCGGGGATTTTGAGCGGATATACTCTTATCAAGACCGAATACACCTTATTTTGTACAGCAGCTTCTTTAACGCTGCTTGCTGTAATTTTGACATTATTTTTCTTAAAAAAATCGTGGAAAACTGTGATTGTTTGCGTTATATTTTTCTTTTTGGGAATGGGATGTGTGACTTTTGAAAAGCTAAGCAGTGACAATAGGCTTCAAGGCGATGGTTATTATACGGTGACAGGTGAGGTCAGTGTTGATTCCGTAGAAAATACGGGATATTGGACAGTTTATCTTGTAAACGCCACTGCGGATGGAAAAAAACTTGACGGCGATGTTTTCCTTTTTGTGTCCAAGACAATCGGCGGGGAAGATACAGGAATAGCTTATGGAAGTACGATTACTTTCAACTGTTTTTTGAAATCCGTCAATATTTTCAGAGACGGCGTTGATACCTATTCTTATAAAAATAATGTACTTTATCGAGCAACAGAAATACAGTTGGTTTCGGTTGAAGACGGCACTCCTGAGCTAAGCGGTCGTATTAAACTTTACATCAAAAATCTTTTTAGCGAAAATATGAACGAAGAAAATGCCGCCATTGCGACTGCGTTGACACTGGGCGACAAAACATTGTTAAACGCTGATGACAAGGATGCTTTTCAAAAATCAGGGACGGCGCATATTTTTGCAGTAAGCGGTTTGCACATAGGCTTTGTTGCGGGACTGTTTGCTTTTTTTGTTTACAAAGCCAAGATAGACAAACGTATTTCGTTTATCTTAGTAAGCGTAACAGTAATTTTTTACGGCTACATAATCGGTTTTCCGCCGAGTGCGACAAGAGCTATAATTATGGTAATTTCCGCTGCGTTTTTGAAAGCTTTTGGTTTTCGTGCGGATATGCTTTCCGCAATGTCGCTCTCCGCCATAATCATATTGCTTGTAAAACCCTTATTTATATTTGACGCAGGTTTTTTGATGTCTTTTGGCGCTGTTTTTGGAATTGCAACTCTTACCGGAATGTTGTCAACAACTCTTTTTTACTCCCGTTTACCAAAATTTTTCAAAAGGTTTGCGGATTGCGTTTTTGTAACTATCGGAGCGACAATCGGCGTTTTACCTGCTCTTGCAGCGTTCTATGGTGAAGTATTTTTGTTGAGCGTTATATCAAATATTATTGTTATACCAGTAGTTTCCGTCGTTTTTGTACTTCTTCTAGTGGGAATAATACCGATACCTTATCTAAATTACATTTTACTTGTGCCTAACAGTCTTATATCATTTTTGCGTCAAGTCACATTGTTTTTCTCCAGCATTCCGTATGCTAATGTCGAAATTAACGGTTTGGGTTTTGGTGCGGCGGCTTTGATTTTTGGACTATTTTTGATTTCTCCATATGTTAATTTGTCTAAAACAAAAAAACTTCTTTCAGGGGTAATAAGTCTTGTGCTGGTGGTTACGCTTGCTTTTGTTGCGTCTTTACCAGTCTCAAGACAAGATTCTGTCACTATTTATGACATGTACCCCGAAAAAACGCTGATTGCGACAAGCGGCGGCGAAATAATAATAATTTCGTCATTTAAAAGCCAGTACGAAATTACAGTGATTGAAAATTATATAAAATCTGTCAAAAATGAGAAAATATACCTTGTATTAGAAGACGGTCGAGACTTTGATCACAGTGTGGCTACAGAGATTGCAACGCTTTGCGGAGTAGACACAATTTTTATATTAAACAATTTTCCTTTGGCTAAAGACGAACAAATGCTATCAGCGAGCGGAATACAGGCTCAATATGTCTTTGACACAATAGGGGAGAATATGACTTTTAGTCGGGAGAACGGGATCGGGTTTGATGGCTATTTGTTACACATCGGCGGAAAAGATATATTGATTGTAGACTACGTTTATGAATCCGTATTCGGCAGTGAAAAACTTTATTACGATTTGGTTTATATCGATACCAGTTTTGAAATTGCGTTAGAATGCGTGGAAGGGCAAGTTATTTCTCCCATATACTCGGAAAATTACGGTATAAAGTCGGCATACAGAGAAGGGGACTTTACTTTTTACTTTGTCTTTGATAAAATGATTTTGGTAGACTAATATATGAATATAAAATTTATCAATCTAAAAAATGAATTGCAAAAATCGTTTTTCCCCGTCATCTCAATAGAGGGCGAGGATGCTTATTTGCGTTCAAAAGCGGTGGAAACAGTGCGAGAAAGCCTAAATATAGTCTTGCCCGACATAAATATAAACAATTTTGTAGACGATTCTTTGGTTACGGATATTTTATACGCTTGCGAAAGCCTGCCTTTTGGAAGCGTTAAAAAAATGGTGACTGTGGATCTTTCCAATACCGAAAAAACCGCTTTCAATTCCATTGACAGAGAAAAACTGCAAAAATATTTTATCAATCCCAATGAATATTGCTGTTTGGTATTTATCACAACCCAAAAGAACGATTTGCTGAAAAACGAAAAAATTTTGAATGTTGACTGCAACAAACTTGAAAAACAAAGTTTATTAAAATGGGTAAAATCAAAATTTACTTTACAAAATAAATCTATCACTGAAAAAGCCGCAGAAACGTTAATTGAATATTGTCTATTAGATATGACACGCATAAGTACGGAAACGGAGAAATTGGCGTCATTTTCCAATAACGTCACGGAAGAAGATATCGTAAATCTGGTGCATAAAGATATTGAATATCAAATTTTTGATTTGTCAAATTTTATTTCAGCCAAAAACGGCGATAAAACACTTGAAATTCTTGAGCAGATGTTAAAAAGCGGAGAAGAGGCGACAGGGTTGTTGGCTTTGCTTTACAATTTTTACAGAAGAATGTATTATATAAGCGTAACGGAAGGGACTGACGCTGAGATTGCGAATAAACTTGGCGTAAAAGAGTACGCTATTACCAAAACCCGCTCTGTACTGTCAAAATATACTCCGCTAAAGTTAAAAAACGCTTTATCATTTTTTGAAACGGCGGAAGCAAACATAAAAAAGACATGGGGCAAAGACGCAGAACAGCTCAGACTTACGGTACTGAAATTACTAAATTTGTGAGATTTTATGGACATTATAAAGAAAAATTTTAGCTTGTCAATGTGGATTACCCGAATAGCGTTTATCGTATGCTACGTCTTTGGACGTTGGCTTTATTTACGCTCATTTTCCGTGTTAATGGGAGAAACATTAGGGTATGGCATAAATGTTTACGGAAACTTCTGGTTTACGTTTTTCACAGGAATTTTGTCTGCGCTGATTTCCATTTTTGTGATAAGACTGTTGACAATCTGGATTATGCGTGCGTCAAGAATATATTACTTGCCGTTTAATGAAATATATTTATTCGTTATTTTATTTGCGGCTTTAAAAAACCTTATTGTAGGCATATTGTCTTTGGTGTATTACATAGCCCCCGTTGTGATAGGCTGGGGAGTGATTCTCTTTGATTTTGTGGCATTACTTGCCGCAACGCTGGGATTTTATTTCTTTGTAAACAAAAATTATGTTCCCGAAGGAAATCGTGCAAATTTTTTCAAACTTATCTTTACTTTGTTTGTGATTTTTTCCATTGCTAAAATTGCGTTAGGAGTGTATTCGCTGGTATGAAAAAATTTCTTTGTGTATTTATAGTAATTTTGATAGCAGTAGCTCCGATAGCGGTCTTTGCTGACACAGCCGATTATTCCGCCTATGATTTTTTGAGCGATTTTGTCACAGACTGCCCTAAAAGAGTGTCGGGAAGTGATGGCGAGATTGCTGCGGCAGAATATATTGAAGACAAGTTTTTAGAAATGGGTTATCAGACCGAGTGGCAAGAATTCAGTTTCACAAGCGAGAGCAGCACTATAAACAGTCAAAACATAGTTGCAAGATTATCTGCGACTGATTCTCTTGGGCAAATTATTATCGGGGCGCATTATGATAATGTTGAAGGCAATAGCGGTGCAAATGACAATGCTAGCGGCGTTGCTGTGATGCTTGACCTCGCGCAAAAAATTGCCGACCTTAATTTGAATTACGATATTGTTTTTGTAGCTTTTGGTTCGGAAGAAAATGGCTATTACGGCTCATCGCATTATGTTGCAAATATGAGCGAGTCGGAAAAGCAAAACACTTTGCTTATGATAAATATTGACAGCGTCGCTGTGGGGGATAATCTCTACTTTTTTGGTGAAGACAAAGCTACAGCTTTAAATGACGGTTTGGTGGAAATTGCTAATTCTTTGGGTTACTCTCAAAAAACGTATGCAAAACCGATTTCAAAGGATTTAAATATCATTTATTATGTGGGCAATATACCTTACTACCACACTGGTTATGCAAGCGACAATGTTGCTTTTCGTTTAGCGGGGATACCTACAGAGTTTGTTTTTTCGGGAACATTTGACAATTACGGCGGATATACGCAGTCAGAAGATACAGTTTTTTGGAATATGCACACGAGTAACGACACGTTATCAAGTTTGAATAATTTTGGCGAAAAAGCAAAAGAAAATATGCAAATTGTGTCCGATACTTTGTTTAATTTGTTGACAAACGACGATTTTGAAGCTATCATAATAAATGCTCGTTTAGATATGACCAACGACATTTTTTGGCAGACTTGGCCCGCTTATGTTATTTATGCGGCGTTGCTTATCGGCTTTTGTATTTTTGGTTTTTTGTATCTTAGAAAGTTGAGAAAACTCGATTTGCTTACGGATACTCAAAAGAACGATAAAAAAGTTTTTGAAAAGGCGAGCGTGGAAGATATATACGATTTGAAGTAACTGGGTGTAGCGCAGCTTGGTAGCGCGCTTGAATGGGGTTCAAGAGGTCGCAGGTTCAATTCCTGTCACCCAGACCAAAAAAACGGACGAAATTTCGTCCGTTTTTTGTTTTCAAATTTTATAAAAAAATATTTTAAAATTACCTAACAAAATTTTATCAAAAAAGGGTTTAAAAAAATTAAATATTTTTCCTATACATCAAAATATTTTTGGCGATATTTTGACTGTGGTCTTAAAGTGTGCTAAAATAAATAAATATGAAAGATGAAATAGCATATTTGATGCAAGATATAAAATCCATAGTGGGCGATAAAGAGATTTTTATCGTTGCCGCTTCAAAAATGCAGACTGTCGAAACGATTGACAAACTGCCCGAATATGGTATCGATACCGTAGGCGAAAATAGGGTGCAAGAATTCTTGGAAAAATATTCGCCCAATTCGCCGTTAAAATGGCAGTTTATCGGCGTTTTGCAAAGCAACAAGGTAAAATATATCGTTGATAAAGTTACTCTTATTCAGTCTGTGGACAGCTTAAGTTTAGCCAAAGAAATTGAAAAACAGTGCGCAAAACGTAATCTTATTATGCCGATACTTATCGAAGTAAACTACGGAAGAGAACCGCAAAAGAGCGGCGTTTTGCCCGAAAATCTTTATGAGCTTATAGATGCTGTTACCGCCTTGCCGCATGTAAAAATCAACGGTCTTATGACGGTTATGCCCATAGGCGCAAGTGAAGAAAAATACTGCGGTATGAATGAGCTTTATAATAAATGCAAAAAAGATTATCAAAAAATTGATTTTAAATATCTATCAATGGGAATGTCAGCCGATTACCCTGTTGCGTTAAAATGCGGCGCAAATATGATAAGAATCGGCGAAAAAATATTTGGCAAAAGGAATTACGTTAAATGAACAAATGGTCAACAAAAAAGCTGCTTATAGTGGTTTTTTCCATTATTATCGGCGGAATTATTCTCGATCAAGTCTCAAAAATTTATTTTGAAAGCATAAAATCTACCTTGCCAATTTATATATTTTCCGACGTGGGTTTTGTCTGGGCGGAAAACTTTGGCGGCGCTTGGAGCGTTTTTTCGGGCAAAACGATATTTTTCTTTATAATAACTCTTATCGGGCTGCCGTTATTCGGCACACTGCTTTATTTTAGCCACAAAAAAAGCATAATTGGCATTATAGGATTTTCTGCCGCTATATCGGGCACAATAGGCAACGGTATCGACCGTTTGACAAGGGGAGTGGAATTTTACTCGGGTGGCGTGAGAGATTTTTTATCCGTCGGCAGTTGGTTCCCCGTTTTTAACATCGCAGACGCACTTTTGACGTGCGGTATTGCATGCGTTATTTTGGCTATGATATTTTTTGATGACGACGCATTAATTAAAACTCAAAAAAAACTTAAATCTAAGGAAAATGGACAAAGCGAAAACGATAAAACTTAATATTGATGAGGAAAACGACAACGAGCGTCTGGACATTACCATATCAGGCAGCGTGGAAAATTTTTCACGCTCTCAGGCTCAGAAACTTATTGAGAGCGGCGGTGTAAAAATTAATGGAGATACGATTGAAAAACCGTCAAAGACAGTAAAAAACGGCGACGTGATTGAAATCGACTGTCCCGAACTCAAGCCCGTGGAAATTTTGCCGCAAAACATACCGCTTGATATAGTCTTTCAAAACAGTATGTTAGCGGTAATAAATAAGCAAAGGGGGCTTACCGTGCACCCCGCAAACGGCATATACACAGACACCCTTGTAAACGCTTTGCTCTTTCATTTGTCTGACCTTAGCGGAATTAACGGCGAACTCAGACCGGGCATCGTGCATAGGCTCGACAAAGAAACATCCGGGCTTATGCTGGTGGCAAAAAACGACGTCGCACACCGCAGTCTTGCCGAACAAATACAGACAAAAGAATGTAAAAGGACATATTACGCACTAGTTGAAGGCGTCATAAAGGAAGACAGTGGCATTATCGACAAACCTATCGCAAGAAGCACAGTTGACCGCAAAAAAATGGCTGTCGACTCGCACGGCAAAACAGCGGTAACGGAATATACCGTTTTGACCAGATATGCCAAAAACACGCTGGTAAAATTTCAATTACAGACGGGACGCACCCACCAGATAAGAGTACACGCAAAATATATCGGACATCCTGTTGTCGGCGACAAAACATACGGATATAAAAATCAAAGATTTAATCTTGAAGGGCAGTTACTGCACTCAAAAGAAATTCAGTTTACCGACCCCGAGAGCGGAAAAGTTTTGCAGTTTCAGTCAGACTTGCCCGATTATTTTTTGAGAATTTTAAAAATAATAGAAAACGAGCGTATATGAGTAATTTGATAAATTTAAAACAGCTTAATACAAGTCAAATAAAAATTTTGCTTGACCTTGCCAAAGATATGAAACATATCATTCAAGCCAAAAACAAAAAAGGACCTCAAATGCTTGGGCGGACTATGGTTTGTATTTCCGATGAAAAATATGATTTCACACCTATTTCTTTGGCTTTTCAATATTTAGGCGGAACTGTCATTATTGCGGAAAGTTTTGGAGATATCATAAAGGCGGCAAAAAGATACAGCAATTTTGGCGTAAGCCTAATTGCGTTAAAAACAAAACACGAAGTTGTTATTAAAAATATTAGCGAAAATATCGATTGCCCTATACTAAACATTTGCACAGAAACCTCAAACCCCATAGAGGCATTATCTACGCTTTCAACTTTGCTTTTCAAACTTGACACTTTGGAAAACAAAAATATTGCTTTTTTAGGTTACGAAAAAAAATCTTTTGTAAACGAGTTGATATATTTTCTGAAAAAATATAAATCCAATGTTTTTCCGTTTTTCCCTTATGACAAAAGCAGTTTTTATTCCCCCGAAACAGTAACTTTCAAAAAAATAGAGCATGCTTTGTCAGAAGCCGATGTCATTATTGACCTTGGCGTCAGAAGCAAAACAGAGCGTGAAGAATATTATTCCGACCCCAACGGCATAACGGAAGACTTGCTTGCAAAAACAAAACCCGAGATTGCTCTGCTTGGTTCACGGGATTACATTGTAAGAGGCAAAACAACCGCATATCCGTTCAATATGGTAGACCGTCAAGAGAAAGATTATTTAGCTTGTTGTATGGCAGTGCTGTATTATTTTTATAGATAAAAAATTATTAAATATAATAAAAAAACGTCCTATCAAACGGGCGTTATTTTTTAAATTTTGCGTAACCAATTTTTTTAAACTAAAAATTCCGTGTGTTCGTTGGGTTTTACGATTAAGGTATTGTAAATGCTATATATAGCGTAGCCCAGTGCGCTTTTTGGCGGTTTTTTCAAGTTTTTGCGTAAAGTATAGTCCACGGCGGTTTTTCCGCTGTTGCGCGCAGGGGAGTAAAACGCCGTTATTTCCGCAGCAATGAGCAGCACGTCGTCGGGTATATCTTTCTGCTCAGTTTCAATGAGAACGTGTGCCGAATGAACGGCTTGAGTATGCAGCCACATATCCCACGGTTTTGCCTTTTTAAAAGTCAAAAAATCGTTTTGTGTGTTGTTTTTACCCACAAGCACACTGAAACCGTTTATACGGTAGCGAACAAATGAAATTGGCACTGGTTTTCTCTTTTCTTTGCTTTTATCTTTAATAATTTTAGCTTCAGTAAGTTCGTTTTGTATTTCAATCAAATCGCTTTCGGTAGAGCAAAATTTGAGATATTCAGCCATACCCAAGACGTATTCAAGCTGTTCTTTGTTTTCGAGCAAAAGTTTTTGCGTTATCTCAACCGTATTTTTCATTTTGC
>DAOPIV010000025.1:0-13357 GCA_035399325.1 Clostridia bacterium
GCCACGTTACCGTTCACACTTACCCCGAATATCACCCCGAAACATCCATAGCGACATTCCGTGTCGATATAGACGTATCAACATGCGGCGAAATCACACCACTGTCTACATTGGACTTTTTGCTAGGAAGCTTTGATTCTGATATAATAACATTAGACTACAAAGTACGTGGCTTTACTCGTGACGTATATGGCAACAAACTTTTTATCGATCACAAGATAACTTCAATCCGTGATTATATAGATAAAAAAACAATGCAAAAATATGACGCCATAGATATCAACGTTTTTCAGTCGAATATTTTTCATACAAAAATGCTTATTAAAGACATAGATTTGCAAAACTATCTATTTAAAACCGACGTATACGAAATCGCTCCAAAAACAAGACTTGAAATAACAAATTCTCTTAGAGAAGAAATGATAGAGATTTTTAGCGGCGTAAATGTATACGAGAAAAAAGGAAACGAAGAATGAATCAAAACAAAGCGCCTATCTTCGAAGCGCTGGAACAGCTAAGACAAAATAAAACAGTGCCTTTTGATGTGCCTGGTCACAAACGTGGCAAAGGCAATCCTGAGCTTACGGCTTTTTTGGGTGAAAAATGTTTGTCCGTCGATGTTAATTCTATGAAACAGCTCGACAATCTTTGTCACCCCGTGAGCGTAATTAAAGAAGCGGAAGAGCTGGCAGCGGAAGCGTTTTGTGCCGCACACGCCTTTTTTATGGTTGGAGGCACAACGTCAGCCGTTCAGGCAATGGTTCTTTCATCCGTAAAAAAAGACGAAAAAATCATTTTACCCCGTAACGTTCACCAAAGCGTAATAAACGCTCTGGTTATCTGCGGCGCAATCCCCATTTACGTCAATCCGCAGACAAGCGACAGGCTTGGCATAGCTTTGGGTATGTCCATGAGCGAAGTGGAAATAAGCATTATGCAAAATCCCGACGCAAAAGCTATTTTGGTTAACAATCCGACGTATTACGGCATTTGCTCAAACTTAAAAGGCATAACTGAACTTGCGCACAAACATGGAATGAAAGTGCTCGTGGACGAAGCACACGGCACGCATTTTTATTTCGGCGAAAATCTGCCTCTTACGGCAATGAAAGCGGGTGCAGATATGGCGTCCGTCAGCATGCACAAGTCGGGCGGTTCGCTAACACAAAGCTCCGTACTGCTTTGCGGCGTAGATATGAACGCTGATTATGTGAGAAAAATTATAAATTTGACCCAAACGACAAGCGGTTCGTATTTGCTTTTATCAAGCCTTGATATTTCCAGACGCAATCTTGCTCTAAACGGTGTTGAAATTTTTAAAAAAGTTGAAGATTTTGCCGAATACGCAAGAGAAGAAATCAACAGTTTCGGCGGATATTACGCTTTTTCAAAAGAGCTTATTAACGGCGACAGCATATACGACTTTGACACCACAAAACTCTCGATTAACACATATGAAATAGGTCTTGCGGGAATTGAAGTTTACGACCTATTGCGGGACGAATACGACATACAGATAGAATTCGGCGACCTTACAAACATTCTCGCTTATATTTCCGTAGGCGATATAACCAAAAATCTTGAACGGCTTATTAGCTCGCTAGGCGAAATAAAACGGCGTTACAAAAAAGACACAAGCCGTTTATTAAACAGTCAATATATCAATCCTATTGTGGAAATGTCGCCCCAAAAAGCCTTTTTTGCGGACAAGGTAAGCAAACCGCTTGATAAATGCATTGGCGAAATAAGCTGCGAATTTGTTATTTGTTATCCGCCCGGAATACCAGTTCTTGCCCCAGGTGAAAAAATAACCAAAAATGTTGTCGAATATATAAAATATTCCATTGACAAAGGCTGCGTAATTACGGGACCCGAAGCGATGGATATAAGCCGCCTTAACGTTTTGAAAGGAGAAAAAAAGTAAATGGATTTATGGTATAGCGAGTTTCACACCAAAAACGTAAAACTTTCCATAAAAGTCAGTAGTGAGCTATTAAGCGAACAAAGCCGATATCAGCATATCGCCGTTTTTGATTCTCCCGAGTTCGGGCGGTTTTTAACGCTCGACGGCGTAATGATGCTCACCGAAAAAGACGAATTTATTTATCACGAAATGATAACCCATGTTCCTATGTCGATAAACCCCGATATTAAAACCGTTTTGGTTATCGGCGCGGGCGACGGCGGAGTTTTACGAGAACTAAATAAGTATAAAACTATCGAAAAAATAGATTTGGTTGAAATCGACGAACGCGTTATCGAAGTATGCAAACAATATCTGCCCCAGACCGCTTGCGGATTTAATAATCCTGCCGCAAACGTCATTATAGGCGACGGAATCAAATTTTTGCGTAACAAAGAAAACGAATACGACCTTATTATTGTGGATTCGACCGACCCGTCGGGACCCGGCGAAGTGTTGTTTTCCAAGGAATTTTACGGCAACTGTTACAACGCCCTTACCGAACACGGCATAATGGTCAATCAGCATGAAAGCCCCTTTTACGCTAACGACGCCGACGCAATGATACGCGCGCACAAAAAAATCTCAAAAACGTTTGAGGTCAGCAAGGTTTATCAAGCGCATATTCCGACGTATCCTTCGGGGCATTGGCTTTTCGGGTTCGCTTCAAAAGGGCTTCATCCCACTCGCGACATAAAAGAAGAATACTGGAATTCATTGGATTTAGAAACAAAATATTACACAACCCGCCTGCACAAAGGCTCGTTTTGTCTTCCAAAATACGTTGAGGAAATGTTGAAAGAAAATGAATAAAAATATCGTTAATTTTATCGGATGCGACAGCGAATACGACCAAGCGGATATAGTGTTATTCGGCGCGCCGTTTGACGGGACTACCTCTTTTCGCCCCGGCACACGCTTTGCACCGACAGCGATACGCAGTGAGTCTATCGGCATTGAAACCTATTCTCCATACAGTGACTCAGATTTAACCGAAAAAAAGGTTTTCGACAGCGGCGACTTGGTTTTCCCTTTCGGCAATCCGCAAGCTGTTATCGACTTAATCGAAAAGCGTGCGGCGGCTATTGTTGCCGACAACAAAATACCGTTTATGATAGGCGGTGAACATCTTGTCACGTTTGGCGCAGTCAAGGCTGTGGCGAAAAAGTACCCCGACCTAAATATTATTCACCTTGACGCCCATACGGATTTGCGAGATGAATTTTTTGGCGAAAAACTTTCTCACGCAAACGTTATCAGACGGGCATGGGAAATAGTCGGTGACGGAAAAATTTTTCAATTCGGTATCCGCAGCGGCGAGAAAGCGGAATTCGAATTTGCCAAAAAACATAATTTTATTCAAAAATTCAATCTTAACGGATTTAGCGAAATAGTGGAAAAACTTAAAGGTAAACCCGTATATTTTACACTTGACCTAGATGTTCTTGACCCGTCCATTTTTTGCGGAACGGGCACACCCGAAGCTGGCGGCGTGACTTTTAACCAATTACTTGATGCGGTTTTACTTTTGAACAAACTTAATATCGTCGGTTGTGACGTAAACGAGCTTTCACCTCATTACGACCACAGCGGAACAAGCACCGCCGTGGCGTGTAAAATAATACGAGAAATATTGCTGCAAATAAGGAGAAAGAAATAATGGGAAAATGTCTTATTATCGGTTGCGGAGGAGTAGCGAGCGTTGCTATTCATAAATGCTGTCAAAATAGTGAAGTTTTTAGCGAAATTATGATCGCCAGCCGCACAAAAAGCAAGTGCGACAAACTAAAAGCAAAACTTGACGGCGGAAAAACTATTATTCACACGGCAAAAGTAGACGCAGACAAAGTGGACGAGCTAATTGAGCTCATTAACGGCTTTAAACCCGATGTTGTACTCAATCTTGCTTTGCCTTATCAAGACCTTACGATTATGGATGCGTGCTTGGCTACAAAAACGCATTATATAGACACGGCAAATTACGAACCGCTGGACACTGCAAAGTTCGAATACAGCTGGCAATGGGCTTACCGTGAAAAATTTAAACAAGCGGGTATTTGCGCCTTGCTCGGCAGCGGTTTTGACCCAGGCGTAACGAGCGTGTTTGCCGCATACGCAATGAAGCACCATTTTGACGAAATAAATTATATAGACATACTCGACTGCAACGGCGGCGACCACGGTTATCCTTTTGCAACCAACTTTAACCCCGAAATAAATATTAGAGAAGTTTCGGCAAAAGGCAGCTATTGGGAAAACGGACACTGGGTGGAAACCGAGCCGATGGAAATAAAAAGAGTTTACAACTTTAAAGAAGTCGGCAAAAAGGATATGTACTTACTTCACCACGAAGAGATAGAATCGCTCGCAAAAAACATAAAAGGAATAAAAAGAATTCGCTTTTTTATGACTTTTGGTCAAAGTTATCTCACGCACTTAAAATGTTTGGAAAACGTCGGTATGACTTCTATCGCACCTGTGGAATTTGAAGGCAAAATGATAGTGCCGTTACAGTTTTTAAAAACTATTTTGCCCGACCCTGCGTCACTCGGACCACGCACAAAAGGCAAAACCAACATAGGCTGTATTTTCCGTGGCAAAAAGAAAGGAAAAGACAAAACGTATTATCTATTTAATATTTGCGACCACGAAGCGTGCTACAAAGAAGTGGAAAGTCAAGCCGTTTCGTATACGACGGGCGTGCCCGCAATGATCGGCGCAATGCTCGTAATGACAAACGTTTGGAATAAACCGGGTGTTTGGAATATGGAAGAATTTGACCCCGACCCGTTTATGGATGCGCTCAACAAATGGGGACTGCCTTGGCAGGAAGAGTTTGACCCCGTCTTGGTAGATTAGTAAAAAAATGTTTGATACAAATGTTTTACCTACGCCGTCATACGTAGTGGACGAAAAAAAACTTATAGAAAATTTAGAAAAACTGCAGGCTGTAGCAAAAAAGGCAAACTGCAAAATTTTGCTTGCCCAAAAAGCGTTTTCTATGTTTTCTGTTTATCCGCTTATCTCACAGTATCTTGACGGAACGGAAGCGAGCGGGCTGTATGAAGCAAAACTCGGTCGGGAACAAATGCCCACCCGTGAAAATCACGTTTTTTGTGCGGCTTATCGAGACGACGAGTTTGACGAAATTTTAACAGTGTCAGACCATATCGTTTTCAATTCTTTCAACCAATGGAAAAAATTTAGAGAAAAATCGATTAAATCAGGCAAAAGTTTCGGTATACGCATAAACCCCGAGTTTTCAACTCAAAACACGGCAATCTACGACCCCTGTGCTCCTTTTTCACGGCTTGGCGTAACAAAAACGAATTTTGAATCTCAAAACCTTGAAGGAATCGATGGACTTCATTTTCACACGTTATGCGAACAAGGAAGCGAAGATTTGGCAAAAACTGTCGAAGCGGTGGAAGAAAAGTTTGGCGAATACTCGCCGAAAATGAAGTGGGTAAACTTTGGCGGCGGTCACCATATCACCAAAGACGGCTACGATATCGATTTGCTTATTGAAACCATTAAAAATTTTAAAAATAAATACGGAGTGGAAGTTTATCTGGAGCCAGGTGAAGCCATCGCTCTGAACGCAGGATATTTGGTCACAACCGTCCTTGATATTATCAAAAACAATATGAATATCGCCCTTTTGGACGCATCGGCGGCGTGCCATATGCCCGATGTCATCGAAATGCCCTACCGTCCGCCTCTATTAGGAAGCGGCAAGGTTGGAGAAAAGCCTTACGATTACCGCCTTGCGGGCGCAACTTGTCTTGCGGGCGACATTATCGGAGACTATTCCTTTGACAAGGAGTTATCAGTCGGCGAAAAACTAATATTTGCCGATATGGCAATATATACGATGGTAAAAAACAACACATTCAACGGTATGCCGCTGCCGTCTATATATTTACTTAAAACAAACGGCGAAATGAAACTCATAAAAAAATTCGGATACCTTGATTTTAAAAATAGACTTTCTTAAAAAACATATACGAAAGAAATTTTACAAAAAAACTTAGAGGAAAAAATGGATTGTAAAAACGTAAAGAATTGTCCCTGCCCAAAGACCGAATGCGTAAACCACGGTATTTGCTGTCAGTGCGTAAAAAAACACCGTGACACAGACAGCTTGCCTTATTGTATTTTCCCAAAAACTGGGGACAAAAGCCAAGAAAATTTTTACAAAAAACTTAAAGAAAGGTTTGAAAAATGATTGTCGCAAAATTCGGCGGTTCAAGCGTTGCAAATGCTGAACAGTTTAAAAAAGTAAAAGATATAGTCCTTTCCGATAGCGAAAGGTCTGTAGTCGTGGTGTCTGCGTTGGGCAAAAAATCGCCCGACGACGTTAAAACTACGGATTTGCTTTACGACCTTCACGCAAAACTTGTAAAACGCAAGCTTTACGGCGAGATTTACGAGCCCATAAAAAACAATTTTTACGATATATGCAATGAGCTTTCGCTTACCATAGATATGGTTGCGGAGTTTAATGAGCTTGAAGACGAGTTCACCCCGCACATTTCAAAAGATTATATCATAACCTGCGGCGAATATTTTACCGCAAAAATGATGGCGAATTACCTTGATTATGATTTTGTCGATGCAGTGGAGCTTATTCGTTTCAATGAAGACGGCACTGTTGACAAAAAAACCACATATGAGCTAATTCAACAAGCAGTTAAGACTCACCCACATATGGTTGTGCCCGGTTTTTACGGCGCTTTTTCCGACGGAACAGTAAAAGCGTTCCCTCGTGGTGGAAGCGATATCACCGGCGCTATACTATCCGCAGCGTTAAAAGCAGACTGTTACGAAAACTGGACGGACGTTTCGGGGGTATTAAGTGTTGACCCTCGGATAATTACCGACGCACGCAAAATTTCCGAGATTTCTTACGCTGAATTACGTGAGCTTACTTATATGGGTGCAAGCGTGCTGCATGACGAGGCGATAGAACCCGTAAGAGAACTAAAAATACCCATTCATATAAAAAACACAAATTTCCCCGACGACCCGGGCACTATAGTAAGCGGCGACACAGGCGACGAAAACTATTTTATCAAAGGCATTACGGGAAAACGTGGCTATACTGTCATTAATGTAAAGCGAAAACCCAATGCAAGCAAAATAGACGTATTAAAACACGTCGTCAAAGTTTTTCAAAAACAGTCTTTTGAACAGATTTCCGACAATATCGACAGCTTGGATCTCATTTTCCCTACAAACACAGTTAAAGGAAAAATCCAAAATTATATAGACAAACTTTACGAAAGCCCCTTTGTAGCCAAAGTCAGCATCTACGAAAACTTATCGCTTATATCCGTACTTGGCAGGCATTTCAAAGATATGCCTGAGATAATAGGCAAAGTTTTCACGGCGCTTGGTGATGAAGAAATTGATATCAAACTCATTGCACACGGAATTGACGAATTGAGTATTATTGTAGGGATAGACGATAACGATTTTGTCAGCAGCGTAAACTGCTTGTATTCCAGTCTAAACGGCGAATTCGCCTCAAAAATTTTTTAAAGGAAATTAAAATGAATAAAATAAAAATCGGTGTTTTGGGCGCAACGGGAGCAGTCGGCAGAGAAATGGTAAAAGTTTTAGCGGAACGCTCATTCCCATTGTCTGAGTTAAGACTGCTTGCCAGCGAAAGAAGCGTCGGCACAAAAATAAATTTTAACGGCAGTGAAATTACAGTTCAAAAAGCCGACGAAAACAGTTTTATTGGTCTTGACATTGTTTTGGGTGCGGTTTCAAATGAGTTTGCAAAAAAATTCGCCCCGTTTATTTTAAAAGCGGGTTGCGTTTTTATAGATAATTCAAGCGCATTCCGTATGGACGAAAACACGCCTTTGGTAGTACCCGAAATCAACCCCGCTGACGCATACAATCATAATGGCATTATAGCCAACCCCAACTGCTCAACTATTATCGCTTTAATGGCGGTAAATAAATTAAACGCAATTTCACCTATTCGCTCTATGGTGGTATCGACTTACCAAGCCGTCTCAGGTGCAGGCGCAGGCGGACCGATAGAGCTCGACAATCAACTCCAAGGCATTTTTAACGGCAAAAAATCTGAAATACAGGTTTTCCAACACCAAATAGCTTACAATCTAATACCGCATATCGGCAGTTTTTGCGAAAATGGATATACCACCGAAGAAATGAAAATGCAAAACGAAAGCCGCAAAATTTTGCATTTACCCGACCTTACCGTCAGTTGCACGTGCGTGAGAGTGCCTATCACAAGAAGCCACTCCATATCAATAAACGCCGTTTTTGAAAGCAAAATTACTGTAGAGCAAGCGCAACAAGCGATAAAAAACGCCGACGGCTGCGTATTGGCTGACGAACCCGAAAAGAATCTTTACCCTATGCCGCTTATTGCCTCCGACCAAAACCTCGTTTATGTCGGTCGTATAAGAAAAGACCTTACCAACGAAAACGGGTTAACACTGTTTTGCTGCGGCGACCAAATACGCAAAGGCGCAGCGACAAACGCAGTGCAAATAGCTGAATTATTATTAAAATAATTTGCAATTTTTTGCGAATTAGATATATAACAAAAAATTTTAGTCATAAAAACAAAAGAAAAACCGAGAAAACTCGGTTTTTTTGTTCTTTTGTCGAGCGTTAGCTAAATTTCCCTCACTCTATTGACCTGAAATAATAAATTTGGTATACTTTTTGAATAGAATTTATAAGGAGATTACATAAAAAATGGTTAAAAGAAAATCCAGCATAAAATTCAATTTCATGCTACTGGTAGTATTATTTTTTGCGATATTAATGATGGTATCGTTTTTCCTGCATTTCGTATCGTTTAGACAAGAAACAATCATTGGCGACAGAGATTTCCATTACAGTGCTTCAAGCATACTTTCGGGCGAATTTCCTCAAGACAGCGATGACAGTATGCAAGTATTTGGCAATATAGCTCTTAGACTAGGCGTTCTTACCTCTTTGGTTGGCGGAGTATTACTAATAATATTAGTGGCAGTGGCGTTTTTCTTGCCAAAAGTCAAGATTATTACAAAAATTGAAAAAATCGTGTCTTTGGTTGTTGCAGTCGTAGCTATAGTCGCATTAATCGGCGCTTTGATAATAGCAAACAGAACCGCCGTAAGCTACGGCACGCTTTATGATTTTCAGCTTGTACTTGACGTCGGTATATATATGTATGTAGCTAGCAGTATCGGCATATGTGTGAGCTCTATGTTTGTTAAATAATTTAGGAGATAAATAAATGAAAAAAAGAATTGCCGCTATGACTTTGGCAGTCGTTTTTTTGGTTGTTACTTTATTTACATTCACATCATGCAGCCCTTATGAAACGGTGCAAAGCCTTACGCAAAAAATGGAAGAAACCCAAAAATACACAGTGAGCATAGATATGGATATGAGCATGGAATATGGTAGTCAAGGCTTTCAATGTTTAGCAAACATTATTTCAGAAACGGATGGCGACAAAATGCACGTTTCTTATGATATTGTTTACGACGAAGAAAATACTGACCTCAATATGTCTATGGAATCTTATTTATATTTAGACGGAAATCTTCGTAAAATTATGTCACGGGAAACTTCTGAGGATGAATGGGTAACCTACCCTATTTCAAGCTCGGATAACGGACTTGGCGATTTGGAAGAATATTTAACAATAGACTTTGACTGGGACAAATTTACCGAAGATTATTTTGACCAAGACGGCAATACACTGACTCTTAAAGAAGAAAAATATGTGGAATTTTTCCCTTACTTCGCAGATTATATAGATTATTTTAAAGTAACTGCGGGCTTTAACCAGTTTACTATCGAATACTCTATGTCATATGATTTGTCTTTATCTGCATTTGAAATGATTGTAACAATGAGTATTTCAAACATCGGAACTACCACTGTAACAATACCCGAATAATCAAATAAATTTAATAAAACGAAAGACCGTTAATATTACGGTCTTTTTTGTTTTCAATTATTTATATTAAGATTGATTCCGCTTCAAAATAATCAGTTTACGGTAAATTTAATTTCTTTTTCTCCACCCGCACCTTTGATTATTAGTTTTCCGTTGCCTTTCTCGCCAGTGGTGCGTACGTAAGTTCCGCCCAAACCGCCTTTTAGTGTGATGACTTTTGGACCTATTATCTCAATACAACCCGTAGCCGATAATTCGACCGCTTCCATAAAATATGGAGCTGTATTGCCGTAAAAGTCCACTGCGCGAAAACGCACGCTTGCAACGTCGTAAGTTGTGTCGTCTGTCAATATCTTTGAATCCACATCAAAATCTAAATTTATACGGGAAACTGGTTTTTTGCAAATCGTTTTAATTACCTCGCCGTCCTTGACAGCGTCAAACCGATACGTAACGGTTTCCGTACCCCAACCTTCTGCATAACCCATAAGTAATTCCATCAGTCTTTTTACGGTGATTTTTTCCCGTGCCGCCACCAAAAGCATACTTACGGCATAAGTAATCGGAATATGACTTGCTCCGTGCTCTCTGCCGTAGTTTATCATTTTTTTCATCGCTTCCGAGCTAATGCGGTTAAACCCTTGCTCCTCAGCTATCGTATTTCCCAAAAAATCATCGATTTTAATCGGCGGATGAGGTAAGCCCTTATATTTTTGGTATTCGGGGAAAAATTCTTTTATAAACTTGTCATTGCGGTAAAGCCTAACCGAATCCGCATTTGTAAAAGCATAAACATTCCCGAGACTGGATTTAGGGTAATCGCCTCTGTCGATAGTCGAGCTGATTTCCAATACGTTTTCTTTTTTGAAATTCGCAGCATATACAGTCGCCGCTGTTTTGCGGTTTCTAAACATATCCAGCACGCCGTGATAGCAAATTTTGTCGCCGCTGCCAAAATCTTTATGCGTATTGTAGTCTGCCATACACCAGCCAAAACCGCCAGCTATTTTGCGATCTTTTAAGTAACTGTTTACAACGTTCACATGACGCAAAGCATGCTCCGTGCGATGTAACTCATCATCAAAAGATTTTGTCGGGAACATATGTCCGTTAAATTCCGTTACCACAAAAGGAACTTTGCCCTTTACGACGTCTTTTCTTTTTGCCGTGCCTTGATTTGAGCCTTCGTGTGTAAAATCGTTAAATGTGTATACGTCTTCCAGTAAATTACTAAAGCGGGTATATCTTACACCGCCCGTTTGTCTGCTGTCGTCCAACTCATGTGCAATTCTGTTGGTTTCGAGATACATTTGGTCACAGTCTTGAGATTCATTTATTCTTACGCCCCAAAGTATTACGGACGGATGATTGCGGTATTGCATTACCATTTCGGTGGTGTTTGTCATAGCTTGTTTTTGCCACTTTTTGTCGCCTATATGCTGCCAACCTGGAATTTCCGTAAAAACCATCAAACCGATTTTGTCACACTCGTCAACAAAAGCCTGAGACTGGGGATAATGGCTTGTGCGTACTGCGTTCAAGCCGAGTTCATATTTCAAAATGCGAGCGTCTCGCCTTTGCGGACGCTCTGGCATAGCGTAACCGACATACGGGAAACTTTGGTGACGGTTAAGTCCCACAATTTTGAGTAATTTTCCGTTTAGGTAAAAACCGTTTGGTGTAAATTTGCACGTACGAAAACCAAAAACAACTTCTTTCGTATCCACAAGCTTTTGTTTGTCAAATAGTTGAAGCGAAAAAACGCATAAATTCTGTTCATCAACAGACCAAAGCAAAGCGTCCGCAACTCCAAAAATATTAGCCGTCTTTCCGCTAAGGTTTTCCTCGCCGTGCAGTAATTCCATGCCGTTCTGCGTAACCGTGTATTTTATCGAAAGCCTTTCGCTAGCTTTGGAAACGGTAATATCGGCTACAAAGTTATATGGATTTTTTTCCGCATATCCCCTTACAAAAACATCTTCGATATTGAAAGCGTCTTTTACTTCCAACCAAACCTCTCTATATATACCGCCGTATGTCAAATAATCTATCGTGCCGCCAAAGGGTGGAATATTCAGATTTTCTCTGCTGTCAACTTCCACCAAAATTTCGTTTTCGGCGGGATTTACAGCTTTTGTAATATCCGCTGTAAAAGCGGTGTAGCCCGAATAGTGACGGGCAACAGTCTTTCCGTTGACAATAACTTTTGCCGAATGAGCAACCGCACCAAAGTTGAGAAAAATTTTTTTACCGTCCCATTCCGACGAAAATATAAAACGTTTTTTGTAATAACTAACATATTGATATTCGGTTTCATCGACATAGTTAAACGGCAAAACCGCATTTGTATGAGGCAGTCTTACCTTTTCGCTTTCAGCAAAATCCTTTGTTTTGGAAAATTGCCAATCATTATTCAAATCTATCCGCATATCTTTTCCCCCTTGCTTAAAACCGTTTTTTTCATTTGTTTAATGCATTCATTATTGCGGGCATACTTACACTGAAAGCATCGAGAGCTTGCTGACAATATTTTTCATACATATTTACGCTTTCCGCACCTACAAAATCCGAAACGCCTTTAAGCATAATACAGTTTTTATTGTGAAATGCGCATACTTGGGCTATCGCTCCGCCTTCCATTTCCCTTAGTTCCGCCCCGAAATGCTTTTCTATGAATATATCTATGTCGGCTGACGATGTAAATCTGTCGCCTGTGGCGAGTGTCGCTTCACTGAATAGTTGCAGCAAGTGTTTTGCAAAGGGATTTTTTAGCGTTACAAACTCCGTTTCCAGTCCATAGATAAATCCGTGCGGAACGTCGTCAATTTCCGTCGTATCAAGGTCATATTGTGCGGCCTTTGTCACAAGATAAATTTTACCCAGCTCAACTTTGCCTTTCACACCGCCACATACGCCGATATTTAGTAATGTGTCGACTTCTTTGTATGTGTCAAAAAGGTATTGAGTTGTCATAGCCGCATTAACTTTGCCAATGCCGCTTACAGCCAATACTGCTTTTTGCGTCATGATTTCACCGGTATAAAATTTTTTGCCGAATGCCGTAAAAGTTGAAGAAATATCAAAGCTGTCCAAAACGGCTTGGGCTTCGCTTTCCATTGCGCAGATAATACCTAACATAAAAACACCCTTTGTAACAAAAATTTAGAGTTAGATTATAACAAAATACACCAAAAATGTAAAGAGCAAATAAAATAAGGGAGTATGTTTTAAAATATCTTTTATAAAAAATTATATTTATCATTTTCATTTTCTTATTACAAAATTTGCTTAAAGAAATGGAAAAATATAGCGTATTCGGAATATTTGACAAAAAAATAAAAACGGCGTATATTATCTATACTTGATTTATATTTTGACTTTTAATACGGGGGTGTTCTTAGATTCGCCCGTTGCTGTCGAAGGTTGAATAAGCGTGCCGAAGTTGTCCGAGC